>NZ_CP133265.1:3770937-4073125 GCF_030915505.1 Neobacillus sp. OS1-2 | reverse complement strand
TTTTGGCATTTTTCTACTCGTTACTGGAACTATTACTGAAAAAGTTACCGGAGGCGTAGTCACACTCTTAGGATTGATTATTGCCACAAGTTTAACCATTGTTCAGCCGAACGAAGCAAAAGTATTAACGTTCTTTGGTACCTATCTCGGTGTCATTCGCGATCAAGGATTATGGGCTACCATTCCCTTTACGTTCAAGCGTAGCGTTTCCTTACGCGTGACAAACTTTAACAGCGAGAAGCTAAAAGTGAATGATTTGGAAGGGAATCCGATTGAAATTGCCGCCGTTGTTGTGTATAAAGTTAGGGATGCTGCAAAGGCAATGTATGACGTTGAAAACTATGAAAAATTCATTCAAATTCAAAGCGAAACCGGTATTCGTCATATTGCCAGCAGATATGCTTATGATTCATTCGATCATGCGGAAAACACCTTTACTCTTCGTCAGAACAGCGATGAAGTAGCAGACGTACTTATGTATGATTTACAAAAAAGACTAGATGTTGCCGGGGTAGATGTTATCGAAGCACGGATTATGCATCTCGCCTATTCATCCGAAATCGCTTCTGCCATGCTGCAAAGACAACAAGCCCAGGCTGTTTTATCTGCCCGTAAGGTGATTGTCGACGGTGCTGTTGGACTTGTAAAAGCTGCAATCGATCAGCTTGCCGAGCAAGAAATTGTCGAGCTTGATGAAGAGAAAAAGGCGCAAATGGTGAATAATCTTATGGTTGCGATTGTTTCCGAAAAAGGAACGCAGCCTATTATTAATACAGGAAGCATTTATTAAGGTTGTGTCGTAAATGACGAAAAGAAAATCATTTCCACTTCGTATTGATCCCAAATTATATGAAGTGCTAGAAAAATGGGCGGAAGATGAAATTAGAAGTGTGAACGCCCAAATCGAAGTCATCTTAAAAGAGGCTGCAAAAAAAGCCGGACGATTAAAAAAAGAATAGAATAGAATAAAAATCGTCCTCATGTGTGGTTCATGAGGACGGAATTCTTTCATGTAATTTTAATCCAAAATGATTAGGTTATTTCTACCCTTGTTTTTATATTGGGACTTACTCTTGAAGGTTTACACCAACATTTGGTTGTCTTTTTCCCTCCGCCTCTTCTTCGACCTGGCGGTTATTTTTAATGAAAAAGGATAGGATCAATCCTACTAAGGAAAGAATGGATACGACCATAAAGGCGATATTTGCTCCGTGGATATCCGGATAAGATATGTCAGGGTGCTGTTTTGCTGCTTCCGCTGTTGTCGTCATGACGGTAACAAGAATAGCGGTTCCTACCGAAGCGGCAATCATCTTCATCGTATTATCCATAGCAGCCCCGTGCGGAATTAATCGTTTTGGCAACTGGTTCAAGGCAGCTGTTGCCACCGGCATCATGACCATCGAAAGACCAAACATTCGTATTCCGTAAAGGACGGTGATATAGGTCATCGAGGTTGAAGGACTTAAAGTGGTATAGGCAAACGAGGCCGCTGTCATGATCGTTAAGCCGATCATCACAAGCCATCTTGCTCCGACCTTATCAAAGATTCTCCCTACAATCGGTGCCATGATCCCGCTTATCAGTGCACCAGGCAATAAAGCAAGACCCGCCTCAAATGCGGAAAATCCCCTCATCCGCTGCATAAACAGCGGGATTATTGTTTCCGCTCCAATTAGGCCCATAAAACCGATCATTCCAATGATAATCGCGAACGGGAAAATGGTGTACGAAAACACTCGGAATTCCAACATCGGATGTTTCAATCGTAACTGACGGAAAATAAATACCAGTAACGATATGCTGCCTATCGCAAGAGATAGAAGGGTGACGGCATGCGTCCAACCAAAATTTCCTGCAGAGGTAAATCCGTAAAGAAGCCCGCCAAAACCGAATGAAGATAACAGGATGGATAGGATATCCACTTTGGGATTGGCAACCTCGGTGACATTTTTCAAGAAACGATAGGCGACAATGATGTCGATGAGAGCAATTGGCAAAATGATAAAAAATAACACTCGCCATGAAAAATGGGAGATCATCCATCCGGATAAAGCTGGCCCGATGGCAGGGGCAAAGGAAATGACCAGCCCGACGAGACCCATTGCGGCCCCCCGTTTATTAACCGGGAAAATCAGCAAAAATACAGTGGTCATGAGTGGCAGCATTACCCCTGCCCCGATCGACTGAATGACTCTTCCTAAAAGGAGAAATGCAAAATTAGGTGCAATCCCGCCTACAACGGTTCCGACCGCAAAAATACCCATTGCTGTAATAAATAATTGCCTTGTGGTGAATCGTTCTAATAAAAAGGCGCTGATGGGGATCATAATTCCATTCACCAGCATAAAGATGGTCGTTAGCCATTGTGCACTATTTGCGGTAATATTCATTTCTTCCATGATCGGCGGTATTGCCGTAATCATCAGTGTTTGATTTAAAATGGCAATAAATGTTCCTGCCAGCAAAAGTCCCACAATCATTGAATGCTTATTTTCTGTTCTATCCATTTATCCAACTCCCCTACAAACCTATAAAAAAATATACTGTTACAGATTACCTTGTTTTCCTTTTATACTCCAATTAAATGCTTAGGAAAGTTTGGATGGCACAAATCTTTAAAATAGTTAGCATGCATATAAAAGTCTAAATTCCTGTAACCCTTTATTGGTGATGGTGAAGGCTGCCATACCTAAATAGAATGGAAATTTGTCTTCTTTTGCTATCCTTTGTCAAAGCTATTGTTTCTTTCAAAAGATTCTATTAATCTTATAAAAAATAGATAGTGAGGAGTCGGAGTAATGAAGAAGAAAATAACCATATCCTTTATCGCTTTGTTGTTTAGCCTTTTGACAATTGTTGGGGGTGCTTCAGCCCAAACTGTCACCTACAGGCCATCACTTGTACATAAAAACGGCGCAATGGCATACGAACATATGAAGTACCTAGCATATGAAATAGGTCCACGGGTAGCAGGGTCAGATAATGAGCGAAAAGCCGGGGAATATATTGAAAGTCAATTTGCACGAATTGGATTTGAGACATCCGTACAGGACTTTTCCTATACAAGACGAGGAATCACAACCAAGTCTTCAAACGTTATTGCCTATAAACCCGGGAAATCCAGTAAACAGATCATCGTGGGTGCCCATTATGATTCTGTTGCAATTGGACGCGGTGTCGATGATAATGCATCTGGTGTAGGAGTACTATTGGAAGTTGCCGAGGTCTTAAAAAATATACCTACTCCATACTCCATTGTCTTTATTGCATTTGGTGCTGAAGAAACTGGACTCCGGGGATCAAATTATTATGCAGCCAATATGTCGCAAAAAGAAATTGAAAATACCATTGGAATGATTAATATGGATAGTCTTGCAGTCGGTGACAATATGTATGTTTATGGCAGCGCCGGAGATGCTGGCTTCATTCGCGACCAAGCATTAGAAATCGTGAAGAAGAAAAAGTTAAATGTCGGAACCAATCCAGGGTTGAATCCTGATTATCCGGCTGGAACCACAGGTGACTGGAGCGATCATGCACCATTTGAAAGTCTTGGAATCCCTTACGGTTATTTAGAGGCAACCAACTGGGAAATTGGCGCCCTTGATGGGTATGATCAAACGGTTAAACACGGCGGAGTTTGGCATACGGGAAATGATACACTTGAGTTTATCGCCTCGGAATATCCTGGTCGAATCGAAGAACATCTCTCAACTTTTAGTACATTGCTCACCGATTTATTGAAGTTTATGAATAAGAGTAGTACGTCTAAATAATGACTGTAACATAACAAGGCTGACTCAAATGGGCGATCATGTGACCTGTTTGAGCCAGCCTTTTCCTTTACTGTTGAAAACCATCTTCCTATGTAAAAGATAGTTTTTTTCTCTTACTGCTTTTTAATAGGGGTGACGACTGAAAATAAACTTTCAGCTGGATCCGAAACATTTATTTCAATTATTTTAAATCCATCCTCTACCTCTTTGAACTCGATAATAGTTGTTGGTACAATTTGATTTTTCTCCATCGTTTGTTCCTCCTTAACATTTATCACACAGAAGTTACTATATGCCGGATTTTTATTTTTGTGATTATTTTTTTAAAAAATTTCTTCTGCAAGAACATGTGACAGGTTGGCTCTATATAGTCCTAAGCAAACCGATAGTAAATCAATAAAAAAGTCGCTAGTACGAAAATAAAATTTAGAAACACAAAGATGAATTGATCCAGTTTTGTTTTGTGCATTTTAATGGGCGGGTTATAGAATGAAACCCCTTCGATGATAAAAATGATTAATACAATATGAATCATGAAGTGGCCAATAACCTCTTTCATCCCAAATAACATGGTCGTTGAGATAAAAATACCTGTCACAACAAACCCTAGCACTCTATTTAAAATTCCTACCACTAATAAATAACCGACGACAAATTCGATAAAGGCTGCCATCACAACAAATAATCCGGGTTCGAAACCAAATGTGGGCACATGGTGGTTTGTAACAATGTCTAAGGCCATACCTGGATACACCCATTTTTCCACGGCTACCCAGCTAAGTGATAATCCGGTTCCTAAATAAAGGAACGGAAAGCCAACTTTTTCAAGTTTTGTATTCCCTACTAATAAGACACCTATGATCGCTACGTAATATCCGTAGTCTAACATATAGAAAATGCCATGATGAATCGTTACATAAATAAATAATCCTAACAGAATAGAAGCACCGATTTTCGTTGAAATATGGTGCGGTATGAATAAAAATCCGATGGTCACCCACGATAAAATAATAGCAAATGTGTTTTCCATGTGGAACTCGGGAGCAAATAATGTTCCATTGATGATTTGAATCGTCAGAGCAATGGCAGTCCCGTATTTTAGTAGATATCGTGAATACTTCCTTAGATTCGAAAGACGATCCTCCCACTTTTTCACTGGTGCCCATTCAGCCATTTTTGGAATAAACAATGTTAATGAAGCAAGTACTATCGCTGCAATAAGTGCCAAGAAGATAAACATGGGTGATAAAATATGTTCGATCGCTTCTTTATGTGGTGTCACCTCTGTAAACCATTTCACATGTGCTTCGGCAAAAACTGGTGTCATAATAAGACCTATGCATAATAGTGTCTGAAATATCCTTTTCATCCTACATCCCCCTTGTATCATAAACAACATGACTATAGTGTTAATATACAGGAACAGGTAGTGATCTAACCGACCTATTATTGAACATTATGTGAATTATTTCACATAAGTTGATATAAAAAAACCCCGTTCCCTTTTTTACTAGTAGGTACGAGGAATTCCCAACGTTAATCTTTGATGACCAATCCCATTAATGCTGCAAATTGGATTGCTTGCAAAGATGATACTTTGCACCCTTTTAAATCTTCAATCGCCACAATAAGGGATTCAAATGTAGACGTACTGATATCGATTCCTTTTAATGAGGTTTGATCAAAGTTTGCCCCCTCCAGATTACAAACCTGAAATTCAACGTTTTTAAGTTTGCAGTCAAAAAAATCGCTGCTTTTTAACGCAGTGCCGTTGAACTTTACTTTTTCTAACTTTGAATTTCCAAACGTCGCCAAATTTAACACGGAATCCTCAAATTGAACATTTCCAAATCGTGTTTCGGAAAAATCGACACCTAAACATTTACTATTTTTAAATACCACACGGTGAATGGAAGACTTGCTCAAATTAACATTGGAAAAATCACAGTTTTCAAACCATACATCCGTAATATCACTGTTTATAAAATCGGTATGATTGAACCGACAATTCTTAATCACCATATTTGTTAATCGCACTCTACCAACTACTTCATTTTCAAAAACGGAATCGATCACCTGACACATTTCTAATTCGGGATCCTCTTCATAAAAAATATCTTGGAAATTCCTTGTGGGCAATACAGCGGAGATTTTAGGTGAATCAATCTTCATACTTTACCTCTTTCATTACAAAATTTTATCGAATACACTTATTGTACAGATTAAGGTAGAATAAATCAGCTGTTAATTCATATTCTAGCAATTTTTAGATAAAACAAAAAAAGACTCTGCAAGAGAGTCTTTTTTATCTATTGGTTTTTATTATGCTTTGCGAACGTTAGTAGCTTGGGGTCCACGTTGACCTTGTTCTACTTCAAATGTAACAGCTTGACCTTCGTCTAATGATTTGAAACCTTCGCTTTGGATAGCTGAGAAGTGTACGAATACATCGTCTCCTGCTTCGCGTTCGATGAATCCGAATCCTTTTTCTGCATTAAACCATTTTACTTTACCTTGTTCCATTGTTGTTTCCTCCTCGTGTGCTTCGCACACATTGTGTTACTATCCTTGCTCAGTTCTTCAAGACGAAAGTTTTACACTTCATAATCAAACTGACTAACAAAAATAATTCTTCTTTACTATAACAGAGAATCTTCCATAATGCAAATAGAGGTTTAAATTTTATTTGGGGAATCCTTTTGGAGAGACTTAGTTGTTTTTTAACTTGTAAATTTCCCTAGAATGTTCAGAAATCATTTGGTCATAAAATTCGAGATCATGTTTGGTCGCCATTGAATTTTTGATTTCCTTTACATTTTCTGCGATTGTGTCTACCTTCGTTTCTACAGAATCTATTCTTTCGTTTGTTTCGGAAATCTTTACATTCGTGGCTGCTACAGTATTAATTAAATGATGTAATAAATCCCCTTGTTTTTTAAGTTCAGCCGGAAAACTTTGTTCCATACTCGTGATTCTGTCATCCATCCTAGTGATTCTTTCATTCATACTAGTGATTCTGTCATTCATCCTAGTGATTCTTTCATCCATAGAGCTTACCTTTTGATCCAAGGTGTCAAGTTTGTCCAATATCATTTGAAGTATTTTTTCCACTTTTCTCACCTCCTACCTATATTGCTTTTAGTATAGCAGGTTTATGTAGATATTTGTCGATGGATCAAAAATTATTGATGTTTGTATAGTTGAAAGAACAAAAAAAGCATTTACCCCTTCAAAGGTAAATGCTCCTTAACTATTATATAAGTTTGGTGACTATATTAAGTGATAACCCCATCCTCTAAATTTCTCCATAAGTGATGGGCTTCCCTTGCAATATGTTCTAACAAATCTGGAGGAGAGGTTGTCGCGATCGCACATCTTTTGATTAGATCATCTACTTCTAATTTAAATGCTTCGAGACTCTTGGCTTCTTTAATAATCGTTTGCCGGAATTGATCCAAAACTGGCAGCATTCCATTGCGCGGTTTTCGTACCATTGTTTTTAATGCGGTTGCCTGCATTAATAGCCGCTCAAATTTTTGCATCATATTTGTTACTTGAAAGTTCACTTCATAATTTGATACATCTGAATAATGACGTATATAACCTAAATGATCGGCCATTTGTCTTAACCAAAATACAGTTTCATGGATGACTGCATCTGACGGTGTTACTTGAGCGCCACTTTGGATTAATTTATAGACCTTTTGAGACTCTTCAGATTCCCGCACCATATGGTCGAGAAGTGATACTGGTGTGGAAATAATAACCTCACAATGGAGAGATTTGTCCATGGTATAGGCAAGTAAACTGTGAAATTCCCGGGAAGCATGTGTTGCTTCATCGAGCAATTGTCCAAGATCCCCCGTTTTCGACTGGGCTTTTTGCCATACCGCTCCTAAACGCTGAATATTATTCTGATTTGCACGGGCTAGTTCTATTTCATAATGGCTTATTTCCCTATCGAAAAATCGCCCATGGTCATAATCATTCCGAAGCCAAAAAGCGATGATCCCATAGGTATCCCTTTCATAGTTATCCGTATAACCCATATCCCCACCCCTTATTTAGAAGGATTGCATCCAATGAATTATATTCGCTTTGTTCAGAATTTATGTTGGACTTTCCCCATCGCAAAAAATAAAAAAAGCTGCCAGCAATGAAAGACTCTGGCAGCTGTTTCCTTGTTACTTATTAAGTTGTTACCATATAAACCCGCTCCGGACGGCCTACAGTTCCGTACGCGAGGTCTGCTGCTAATTTTTCCTCAGCTACAAGATGTTCCAAATAGCGTCTTGCGGTTGTTCGGCTGATGCCAATCTCATGGGCGACTAATTCGGCTGTTAGACCGCGAACCCCCTTAGCTAATACCTCAAGTACCTTATCCAATGTAAGGGGATCAATCCCCTTTGGCAGATAGGACTTTTCATTCACCCCCGCATCCATTTCCTTTCGCAGCAGCTTGTCTATCTGCTGCTGGGTGACATGGAGATTCTCTTCTTCAAGTTGAACCAGCTTTCTATGGAAATCCTTAAATCGAAGTAAGGATTGTTTAAAGCGCTCAAACACAACCGGTTTAATGATATAATCAAACACTCCAACCCGAATAGCTTCTTGTACCTTATTGATCTCTTTTGTGGCCGTAATCATAATCACATTAAATGGTTTCGATTGCTGCTTTGTTTCTTTTAATAAGTCCAGTCCATTCATATCCGGGAAAAAGACGTCAAGCAAGAGCAAGTCTGGCTGCATGATGTCAATTAACGTTTTTGCCTCGAGATAACTAGCCGCAATACCTACTGTTTGAAAACCTTCGATTTGTTCAAGAAAGCGCCTTTGGATTTCCGCAACCCTTAAGTCATCCTCCACAATTAACACATCAATCAATTGGTTCTCGTTCATTCCAATCCCCCCTGCTCTTTGGTATCGCCACTGTGAAAATGGTCCCTTCTCCCCAATCCGAAGAAAACGTGATGGATCCGCCTAATTCGTTAATCGCTCTTTGCACTAAACTTAGCCCGATTCCGGCATTGCCGCTTGTATTTTTAGTAGAATAACCTTGTTTAAAAATCAGATCATTTCTAGTTTCATCAATTCCCATCCCGTTATCTTCTACTTCAATAATCAAGTCCTTACCGAGATCTGTTAAAAAAAGAGAGACCCATTTTTCTTTCTTTTCATTCTCTCGAACGGCTTCAAATGCATTATTAACGAGGTTTCCAATAATCGTGATTAACAAGTCCCTATTGATGTCTGCAGGGACATCTGTAAAGCTGCTTTCCCGGTCGACTGCGAAATGAATTTTTAATTCACTAGCTAAACTTACTTTTCCTAAGATAAATGCTGCAATAAATGGATCAGGTACTTCTTTCATTAAAAATTGAATGAACCCTTGAGCAACATCTACTTCCTTAGAGATAAAATCAATTGCTTCTTTGTAGGATCCAAGCTGTATCAAGCCCAGCAACGTATATAGCCGATTGGAATATTCGTGGGTTTGGGCCCGCAGACCCTCTGCATATGTTTTAATATGGGATAATTCCTTTAGCAAATTGGCAAGCTCGGACTTATTCCGAAAGCTTGCGACAGCCCCTATTACTTCTTTCTTATCATTAAAAATAGGAATACGATTGGCTAAATAAATTTCCCCCAAAATCAGAATTTCCTGGTCATATTCGGCTTGTCCGGTTCGTACGACCTCAAGAAGATGTGTATTTTCCAGCACTTCTTCGATTCTTTTTCCACGCAGTAGGGAATGCAACGGTTCCTTTAAAATAGTATGTGCTGTTTCATTGACCACCGTAATCCGCCCGTTTGTATCAATCGCGATAATCCCTTCATGAATAGACTCAAGAATCGCGTGTTTCTCCTGATACATCCAAGCAATTTCTTTCGGTTCAAGACCAAAAATAGCCCTTTTAATATTTAAAGAGATTAATAGTGCGGCAAGCATGCCTCCGAGTAAAATAATCAACGTAGCCACGAATATCTTTTTCTGTAATTTTGAAACTTCTTTTTCTATATCGGTTTGGAGATATCCGACAGAAACAACGCCTATGACTTTCTCCCCACTGAAAATTGGTGCTTTCCCCCTTAGCGAAGGCCCCAATGTCCCTGTTGACTCCGAAATCACGGATTGCCCTTTAAAGACAAGGCCATTATCTCCCCCAACCATTTTCTGCCCTAAGCGTTTGGGATTTGGATGAGAGTATCGGATTTCATTTCGATTCCCAATCACGATAAATTCGGCATCGACCTGCCTGCGAATTTTTTCAGCAATAGGCTGAATGATGGCGGAGGGGTCCTCTTTTTTAAAAGCAGCTTGAATCTCTGGCATATTAGAAATCGACTGCGCAACGGATAACGCTTTTGAGCCGATTTCATGCTTCAAGTTGGTTTCCATAATATTTTTAAAAGTAAATTCAATAATCGTTCCAAGCACGATGATGAGAATGGAGATTCCAAGCATTAGTTTTGTATGTAAGCGCATTTATACACCTCTATCTCTATCATAATAAAAAAAACTCCTTTTAAACAGGAGTTTTTTAAAATTTCTGAATCCTATCCCTCTACATTAATGATCACTTCTTTTCCGCGTTTTTTCATTAGGAATGGTATGACCAGCCATAGGAAGGTGATGATCAGAAAGACCAATGAAAGTGGGCGAGTAAAAAATACACTATAATCACCATTTGAAATCGTCAATGCTCTCCTTAGATTATTCTCAATCATTGGTCCCAGGACTAGGCCAAGAACCAGCGGGGCAATCGGATAATCATGTTTACTGAAAAAGTAGCCAATGACACCGCAAGCTAGTAATAGCAAAAGATCATTCACCGATACTTGGACTGCATAAACACCAAAGATGGAGATGGCGATGATCATCGGAATCAAATACTTTTTTGGTGTTTGAATAATTTTAGCAAACACTTTTACAAGTGGGAGATTCAAGATTAATAACATTATGTTTCCGATAAACATACTTGCAATCAAGCCCCATGCAACCTGTGGATGGTCTTCAAATAATAATGGTCCCGGCTGAACATTATACATCATTAAAGCTCCCATAAGGATGGCTGTTGTACCTGAACCCGGTATACCTAATGTCAATAAGGGAATCATGGCACCACCAGAAGCGGCATTATTGGCAGATTCCGGTGCAGCGACGCCTGCAATGGCCCCTGTTCCAAATTTCTCAGGATTTTTAGAAACCTTTTTTTCAAGAATATAAGAAAAGAAGGACGCAAGCGTTGCCCCGGCACCAGGCAAAATCCCTATAAAGAATCCTAGGATGGAACCACGGGCAATCGGTGCTGCTGATTCTTTTAATTCTTCCTTAGAAGGAAGTAAATTATTGATGCGTGCGATTTCAACTTCTTCTTCCTCTTTTTCTAAAATTGTTTTAAATACTTCACCCAGAGCAAACAACCCAACCGCAATCGTTAAAAACTCAATTCCTTGAAAAAGCCATGGAACATCAAAAGTAAATCTCGCAATACCGGAAACGCTATCGATCCCAATCGTCCCAAGTAACAAGCCGCTAACTGTCATAATTAACGCCTTTGTCACCGACTTTCCCGCTAATCCACTGACAGCTCCTAACCCCAACAGCATTAACGAAAAATATTCGGCAGGGCCAAATTTAAGGGCCACCTCTGATAATGGCTTTGCTAAGGCAATCAAAGCGATGAGCGTCACAATCCCAGCCACAAATGAGCCAATCGCCGCAATGGACAAAGCACTGCCGGCCCTTCCTTTCTTGGCCATCTGATAACCATCCAAGGTTGTCACTACTGACGAGGATTCTCCTGGCGTATTTAATAGAATCGATGTCGTCGAACCACCATACATCGCTCCATAATAAACCCCTGCAAGAAGAATAATGGCACTTGTTGCCGCTTGTTCCGGTGGCAGCCCGCCAGTAATCGATGCCGTAACAGGAATGAGTAGCGCTACCCCGCTCATCGGACCAATCCCTGGCAAAACGCCGACAGCCGTTCCTATTAACACGCCTACAAAGGCAAAAAGAAGATTATACCAAATAAGTGCTGTTCCAAATCCGTGAATTAAATAATCAAATGTACTCATGTCATTTTCCTCCTTTCTTCAGTTGATGATTAAAACCAAATCGGCCAGCCGGGAAGTGTACCTTTCAACACCTCTACGAATAAAAAATAAACAATTCCTGAAAAACCTGCCGCAATGATGAGAGAGGAAATCCACTTCGACCGTTCCATTGTTTGAAAGCAAACAAATAAAAACAAGAAGGTTGTAATTATATAGCCGACTGTTTCTAACGTTAAAATATAGACTAACGTCGCTGCTCCGATGATGAAGAAGGGCTTATACTGTAAAGATTCTTTCTCCCCTTTGTGGCTGCTGTCGGTAATTGTTTCATAAAACAAACGGATACTTAATAAAACTAGAAAAACACCTAGTACGAATGGAAAAATATCAGGTCCAACCACACTTCCATATGATGTACTAGATAATTGCTTGCTCCCGATAATAAAAAGCACCCCTACCGCCAGAAACGCTACAGATGCAATACGATCGAAATTATAACTCACTCGTATTCCCCCCCTTTAGAAAAGATTGGGGAAGGAGAAAGTAAACTCCTTCCCTCACTATTTTACTTTTGCATGCCTAACGCTTTTAATAATTGCTGAACTTGTTGATCTTGTTCTTCTAGGAATTTTTTGAAATCGGCACTGTTTTTATATTCCATTTCCCAGCCTTGTGTCTCTACTTCTTTCTTCCACTCAGAGGTATTTACGAGTTTATCAATTGATTTCTCCCAATACGATTTTGCTTCTTGGGACATTTTTTCAGGGCCAAATACTCCGCGCCAAATCGTGAATTCCGCGTCAATCCCTTGTTCTTTCGCCGTCGGAACGTCTTTAAAGTCACCAGCTAAACGCTCCGTTGCTGTTACTGCTAACACCCGAACCTTACCGGCCTTTAAAAATTCTTTCACACTTGATGCATCAGTACCAATTACATCGGCATTACCGCCAAGTAGGGCTGTAATGGCTTCCCCGCCGCCATCATAGGAAACATATTTAATTTTTGTCGGATCGACGCCATATTTATAAGCTGGAAGAATTGAAATTAAGTGGTCCATTGAACCCGGTGCCGAACCTCCTGCAAAGGTAAGTTTTGTCGGATCTTTCTTGACTTCCTCTAAGACTGATGTAAGATCTTTAAATGGTGAATCTGTTTTAACGACAATGGCGCCAAAATCTTTTGTCAACTGCGCTAAGGGTGTTGTGTTTTTGTAACCGTATGGACTGTTTCCTTCTTTTTTCAGGTTGTTAATGATAATAGGCGGCGAACTAACAAAGAGCATATCGTTATTTGCAGCTTGCTGTGTTGCGTATTCTGCCATGAACACGGCACCGCCGCCACCCGGCTTATTCTCAACTGTTAATGGCTGTGAAACTAGCTTTGTTTCACTTAGCACTTTTGTAAAGGAGCGTGCCGTTAAATCCCAGCCGCCACCTGCACCCGATGGCGCGACAACAGAAATCGCCTTTGTAGGATAGCCTGTACCTTCTTCCTTCTTAACCGGACTAGCTGTTTCATTACTGCTGCTGCATGCCCCCAAGCTTAATGCCAACGCACCTGCACACATGACAGCTGAAATTCTTTTAATCGAAAACATCTCATTTCCCCCTTGTAACCGTTTTCTTAATTTTACAAAGATTTTAAAAAATTAATAGTTTATACATTTAAACAGCATTAAAAACGTATTCATCATTTTGTTCATATTGTTCATCAACATAAAAAGTCCTAAAAAATAGAAAAAGCAGTTTCCGATTAGGAAACCACTTGGTGAGAAATACATTCAATACTAGATCCTTCACTATTTTACTTTTGCAACCCCAAAGGCAAAATGATTCCATAGAATGTTCTCCACTAAATCTGCTTGCTGCTCTTGGCAATCAATGATAAGAATAACCTCTGACTGCTTCCCTTTTAATAACCTTTGTTTCTTTTTTAAAACCACTTCAGTAAACAATCTAATAGCAAATCCGATAACAAATCCGATAAAGGCACCGATCAACCCCCAGTATATGGGACCCCAAGATAGTTTAAAACCGATACTTGCACCAATAACCGAAAAGGCTGTGGCAAGGGCCATTCCAATATCAATTAGCGAGGTACCGTCAGATCGGTGTAATGTATCAAAAACCTTCCGTTCCTCTTGACGATTATCAAGTGGTACTGCAAAGATATCTTCCTTCCTAATACCATTTTTCACTAATGTTGATATTGCCATTTCTATACTAGTCTGATTTTCAAATGTTGAAAATAGCTGCACAGGATCACTTCACTTTTCGTCCTTTTTGGATTTGGAAATTTGGGGATTGATAATGTTCCAGTAAATATTTTCTTTGCTCTTTTTCATACAACTTATTATTTTCAACGGCATTCATATAGGCATCAAAAGCGGCAAAGCCATAGTGAGAGGGAAGGAATAACAGCCATTCAGGATTTATAACAGTGGTAGCCTCATTGACCTTCCCCAAAAATAAAAGGGAAATTGCTTCAAGTGCATGTGAATAATAAAAAAAGATCACTACCCAAAAGATGACAAAAAAGGCTGCCAAAATTCGATGGATATAAAGCTGTCCCAGCCCTGGCACAAACATGGACCAGATGACGGCCATCAATGGCTTCCTTTTATCCAGATAATTAATTTCAACAGCTCCAATACTAAATGAGTTGAATCGGTGGTTTTCGTGTTCTGCTAAAATAAAAACCTTATTTAGATCAACTGTTGTCCGGTAACTATCCCAGATGCCAAATAGATAAACTGGAATATACATGAGTAACCATCGTGTATCCAATACCTCTTTTGCGGATGATATATTTCCTTGAAAAGAGTAAATCATAGCAAGGTTGACGTGGGCTTTAATATTCACAATCACTTCCCAAATGAATAAGGCATATCCTCTTAAATATTTGGACAATAGCAAGTGTCCGAACCCGGGAAACGCTGCCGACCACCAGCCAATGATATAAGGGTTTCGTAAATGAATTTGCGTCGTACCCAGAACACTTACATGTGCCTTATAACGCCTAGCGGAATTACCGTTCGAATAGTTATCCATTTAAGGCCACCTTACATCAAATTAATTACCAATAGTTTTCCATCTGTATTAGTAATTTATCCTCAAAAGCTGCCCTGCATTTAATTTCTCCTTATTTCTTTATATCCTCAATCAACGCCTTAACCGCTTCCTCTTTCGTCGCCCAAGATGTAACCAATCGAATGGCAGAACGTTCCGTGTCAACCTTTTCCCATATATGAAATGCATACTTATCTTGAAGTTTCGTTATAAGTCCATTAGGGAGAATAGGAAAGATTTGATTTGAAGGGGATTGCGTAAGAAATTGGATATTTTCTCTGCTTAATTCATCCCTTAGCACTTCAGCCATCTTGTTGGCATGTGCAGCTAAATCAAAGAATAAATTGTCGCGAAACAATTCAAGATACTGAATACCCAAAATTCTCCCTTTAGCTAGCATGGCCCCTTTTTGCTTCATATGGTAGCGAAAATCCTCTTTAAGGGAATCGCGGCAAATGACCAAGGCCTCTCCTAATAATGCTCCATTCTTCGTGCCGCCAATATAAAAAGCATCAACAAGTTGCGGTACATCACGTAATTGAAGATCATTTTCTGACGAACAAAGTGCTGAACCCAATCTCGCTCCATCCATAAACAAAATGAGTTTATTCTCTTGACAGAAATCACTTAATTGCTGCAGTTCGTTCTTATAATAGATGGATCCTATTTCTGTTGAATTCGATATGTATACCAGCTTTGGCTTAACCATATGTTCATCCGTATGTGCATCGAGTACGGTTTTAACGTGCGCAGGTGTTAGTTTGCCATCCTCCGTATTAACGGTCAGTATTTTGTGACCCGTCGCTTCAACTGCCCCAGTTTCATGTGTATGGATATGCCCGGTGCTAGCCGCGATTGCCGCCTCATGAGGTCTCAAGAAAGCAGAAATGGCTAAAAGATTCGTTTGTGTCCCGCCAGATAATAGATGAATATCAACATCATTCCGGTCCATTCGATTCTTTATTAATTCAATCGCTTTTAATGAATATCGATCTTCCCCGTATCCTTCTTCTTGCTCAAGGTTTGATTCTAGTAACGCATTCAAAATTTTGGGGTGTGCACCCTCGCTGTAATCATTCTTGAAACTATACATATGACTACCTCCATTACATTTTTTATTTATCGTACCATAATGAAAAAAATGTTGAAAATAATCGAATCGAGAACTAGATACAGTAGGAAGGAAAGGATATAATACTCTTGAGGAGGTGAGGACATGGAACAGTCAGGAATCCATGAAATACTAAATGCATTAAAATTATATTCTTCCCAAGTGGATAAAAAATTGGACGAAATGAAAACTGATCTTGAAAATAAAATTGACAATGTGAAATCTGAACTCGTGAACAAAATTGACAATGTGAAATCTGAACTTGAGAGCAAGATTGACAATGTGAAATCTGAACTCGAGAACCGAATGGATGAAAGATTTGACCAAATGGACGAAAGATTTGACCGTATTGAATCTAAACTTAATGGTTTCAGAGTGGAATTGACCGAGACACAAGAAACAGTTGATTACCTTAGCATTAAGACGGCGCAGCATGAAAAAAAGCTTAGAAATCATGTTGGACAGTAAATGGTAATGAGAATTTGAATATCACCTCTGGAGAAACCACACTAATGATTTCCTCTTTCTAAATCTGGACTACTCCATTAAATATTGGCCTTTGTTAAACTTTCCGTTTCCATAAAAAAAGCAGATGACCCGGGTTTTCCTTGGTCATCTGCCGCTCTTTCTCATTTGATAAAGTGTTCCTTTTATTTCTTTTTCAACTGTTTGAAAAAAACTGTCCAGCAACTTTTTCGCACCTGACTCCATTATTCGTTGACCAATAAGTGCCATTCCACCTGTTACCTGTGCTTCAGCCAGACAGTTTACAATCGTGGAACTCCCCAATTCTTGCAATAACATGTCGGCTGTACCATTTATCTCCCCAACATTTCCTTTTCCTTTCATATACATTCGGTAAGAAGTTGGTGGTTTCAAATCATCAATCCGTATTTCAAGTGTAAAAACATCTTGTAATGGTCCGATAGTAATCTCTACTTCGGCATCGTATACCCCTTTCGAACGCTCAATAAACGTTTTACATCCAGGAATTGCTTTTCTCAGAATATCTTTATCCATTAAATACTTCCAGACAATATTCCTTGGCAATCCAAAGGTATACTGATATTCAATTTTCATATGGACTCCCCCCTTGGCTTTTTTTTCACTAAAGTTTCCATTTATTCTTATTCGGAAAGCGGGCGCGGGGTTCTTCTCGATCACGGAGGACTAAACAAAAATGAGGTATCACACTGGCACTTTCTCCTTCATCCGTTTATAATTTTCTATTATGCAATAAGTGAGGAAACTATGAAGAGATTTGCTAATTTAGATAACGTGACAAGCTACAAATCATTTAAGGATTTGCGAAAGTGGCAAAAGGAAAGAAGAGCGAAAGTAAAAGATTTATCGGTAAATATTGAACAGTGTCCAACTAAGCAACAGCGGGAATTAAAGGAAAACAGAAGCCTGACGTCTTATACATGGGTTGGACATTCTACCTTCTTGATTCAACTTAATGGTCAAAACATCTTGACTGATCCTGTTTGGGCAAAAAGGATGGGGTTTGACAAGAGGTTGACGGAGCCGGGAATCTCCTTAGCAGATCTGCCAGAAATTGACCTAGTCGTCATCTCCCATGGCCATTATGATCATTTGGATTTCCCTACCCTGAAAAAATTAAAAGGAAATCCGCATTACTTTGTGCCTGTGGGGTTGAAGTCCCTTTTTATGCGAAAAGGCTATCATAAGGTAACTGAATTGAGTTGGTGGGACAGTATTGAACATGGAGGAATCACCCTCCACTTCGTCCCTGCCCAGCATTGGACAAGGCGATCCTTAAGAGACATGAATACCTCTCATTGGGGCGGATGGATTTTTCAAACTCCCAACAAGGAAACCTTCTATTTTGTTGGTGATACGGGCTATTTCAGCGGCTTTAAACAAATAGCGGAGCGTTTCATGATTGATACCGTGTTTATGCCGATTGGGGCCTTTGAGCCTGAATGGTTTATGGCCCCCGCACATATTTCGCCTGAAGACAGCGTGAAAGCTTTTATTGAATTGGGCGCGAAGTTCTTCGTGCCGATGCATTATGGTGCCTACCGATTAGCCGACGACACAGGCCCGGAAGCATTAGAACGATTGTATCGTGAATGGGAAAATCAGAAACTTCCGGAGGAGCAACTAAAAGTGCTCTTACATGGGGAAACCGTTATGGGGAATAAGTAAGCAGTGGAAACTGATTCTGCTGGGTCATACAAGCTAACTAGCTGTATGTCCTTTTTTATGTTTAGAATATAAACGACTTTACTTTAGTGTAGCGTTAACGCTTTCATCCTTAACCGCTTTACTTTTTTAAAAAAATAATTTTCAAACTATTGTGTTTATTTAAATAATATTCTATAATACTTAGCATTACGAAATAATCTAAATAGGGGTGGATACAATGAAAACTTTAGAACGCTTCAGCAATTTTGTCGGCAAAACTTTTGCGATCTGGGTGCTGTTATTTGCGGTACTTGCCTTTTTATCGCCCGCAACCTTTACCTGGATTGCACCCCACATTTCACTTCTACTAGGAATCATTATGTTTGGAATGGGATTAACATTATCGGGAAATGATTTCAAGGAAGTACTCAAGCGTCCTAAGGATGTAGCGATCGGCGTTGTCGGTCAGTTTATCATCATGCCCCTTCTCGCTTTTTTACTAGCGAAAGGCCTGCAGCTTTCACCTGAAGTTGCCGTTGGTGTTATATTAGTTGGCTGCTGCCCTGGCGGCACAGCTTCTAACGTTATGACATTTCTATCCAAGGGTGATGTTGCCCTTAGTGTAACGATCACATCGGTGACAACAATTCTTGCCCCACTAGTAACACCAGCACTTATTCTATTACTTGCAAGCGAATGGATACCAGTCGATCCTGGTGGTCTGTTCTTATCCATTGTAAAAATCGTGCTCTTCCCGATTGTCCTTGGAGTTGTCGTTAAAAAGTTATTTAATCGCCAGGCACAAGCTAGTGTTAAGGTACTTCCGCTTGTTTCTATTATTGCGATTGTTGCCATTGTAACGGCGGTAGTTTCCGTAAGCCAAAAGTCCATTGCACAAACAGGATTAATCATTTTTGCAGTTGTTGTCCTACATAATTGCCTTGGCTATTTATTGGGATATACATTTGGCAAACTCTTTAAAATGGACCTTTCGAAGAAAAAGGCTGTGGCCATCGAGGTTGGAATGCAAAATTCTGGTTTAGGTGCCGCCATTGCTGCTGCACACTTTTCACCATTAGCGGCGGTACCAAGTGCTATTTTCAGTGTATGGCACAATATTTCGGGTCCCATCCTTGCAACGATCTTCAGCCGGATGAAGGATGAAAAAGATACAACTGAAAATAAAGGGAAAACATTATCTGTTTAAGACCTAAAATAGTATTATGTAAATAAACACAAAAAGAACTTGGAGATTCCAAGTTCTTTTTGTCTTAAAGTACTATTTTTTAAGCAAATTGCTAAACTTTTCTACTACTATTTTTTTATTAATCAAACTTTAAAGGATATTTTTTTGCTACAATGTTATAATTTATTATAGAAGGAAATGGATATTTAGTAAATGAGAGGTAGGATTGATGAAGATGAAATGGATGAGAAGTCTTCAAGCTAAACTCACTGGGTTGACCGATGCCATTGTCCGTTTTCCGTTAACCACTTTATTTCTTGTGGGAGCTGCAGCTATTAACGCTTCCACCATCAACGCAGGAACGCACCAATCGATATTGCTGGTAACTTTTGTTGTTGGCGCCTTTCTTAGTGCAGTTTTTCAGGTTGACATCGAACGTTTTTCTTCAAAGGCTTCTATCCGTTTTCTATTGATGATTTTGGTCATCCTGCTGACCGCGGGGTATTACCTCATCGTTCGACCGGCCCCCACCCTAAGCATGGAAATTGAAATACGAACCGGCGTTGCCTTGTTTGCCTTGCTGATCGCCTTCATTTGGATTCCTGTCATAAAAAGTGAAATTAGTTTTAATCAGAGCTTTATGATCGCCTTTAAATCTTTCTTTAATACTCTATTCTTCTCTGGTGTCATTTTCGGAGGTTTAGCCATCATCCTCTCAGCGATACACCAGTTGATTTTCAACATTAATTCTGCAGCCTATTCGCATACGGCTAATATTGTGTTTATTCTCTTTGCACCGATGTATTTTCTTTCATTAATTCCAACCTATCCAAGGAAAAATAAGCGAAAAGAATATATCGAAAAAGCTGCCTCTTGTCCGAAATTTTTAGACATTCTCCTATCCTATATTCTCATTCCGTTACTGTCCGTATTTACTCTAATCTTACTAATATACATTATTAAAAATATTGGCGGGGAGTTTTGGAAGGATAATTTATTAGAACCTATGCTCGTTTCTTATGCGATTACGGTAATTTTGATGTATATATTGGTTAGTGAGATCGAAAACAAGTTTACAGCCTTTTTTAGACTTATTTTCCCAAAGGTGCTAGTGCCAATCGTGCTTTTTCAAATTACTTCCTCGATCCTCAGTGTAGTTGATACAGGTGTTACCCATACCCGCTATTATGTCATCCTGTTCGGTATTTTTGCCGCAGCTGCCGGAATCTTATTAAGCTTTTTACCCGTTCGAAAAAACGGTGTCATTGCTGTGATGTTGATTATTTTTTCCGTCATTTCCATTGTGCCGCCTGTGGATGCCTTCACCATAAGCCGATCTAGTCAGATAGATACCTTAAAAAATGTCCTTTTGAAAAATAAGATGCTCGAAAATAATACGATTAGGCCTGATGATACCATCCCGGCAAAAGATAAACAGATTATTACGGATACTATTTCATACTTAGAAATGATGGGATATACAAAAAAAATTGAATGGCTTCCAGATGATTTTAATGCATATCATGATTTTCTGGATACATTCGGTTTTAAGGAGTATCAAAATGCGGGTCAGGTCAATCCATCTATCTACCTTAACCTGGCACAAGAAACACCCATTACCATCACAGGCTACGATACCTTTGCCACCATCGAGATCAACATGGCTGAGAAAAATAGAGAGGGAAAAATTTTTGATATCAAAAAACAAGGGAAAACCTATTCTCTGTTAAAGGATATGCAACAAGATCAATGGGTGCTAACATTAGAGGGCGCAAATAACCAGGCTCTGATTACCTTTCATACACAAAAAATCTTTGATAAATTTTATGATTATCAACCAACAGCGGGACAACTATCAGCAGAAGAGGCAACCTTTACGGAGGAAAATGATCGCGCCAAAATAACCATTGTCGTGCAAAATGTGGGCATCGAAAAACAATATAAACGCAATACTAACGCAACGCTATTAGTATTTGTTCAGGTAAAATAACAAAAAACAAGCGGGCACCATGTTAGCCGCTTGTTTTTCTTTTCCTACAATTTTATATTAAATTCTTGTTGATACTATTTAAGCGAATTTCATGTTTAAGCCGTCTTCTTTTCAATCGATTCGATTTTTCCTTATCGTAAAGGTAATGAACAATAAAGTAAGAAATAATAGCGAGGATTATCCCAAATATCGTCATTCCGATTAAGGCATGGACACCGCCATGCAGCAGGCCAATTAAACTCCGGAAATCCCCGTGCCATACATTTTGAATAGAAAAATGGGTATGATGCCCAATTCTTACCTTCATGGGAACGATTAGTTTCCCCAATTGTCTAGCAAATGGTAAAAGGACGACAGGGAGAAGCGTAAGTTTTCCAATAATATTCCCAATGATGGAAGCAGATAATGAGCCCTTTGCCAGTTTAACAATCGGAACAAAGAAAATATAGACAAGTGATGCGGTTGAGATCACTAACATTTCCAAGCCGAAACCAAGGGCGAAGCCCAATGCCACCTTTTTCGCCCCTCCAGGAGAACGAAGGAGTTTCGTGAAATTCAACTTAAAGGCTCGTCCAATCCGCTGATAATAAGGATATTTTTTTTGCTTTTTGCTCATTAGGTGTAACCCCCTGCTGAAAACGTATAAATTTATATTATTATTTTTTGAACTTTCAAAAAAATTATATCATAGTATCCTTCATCTTTCTATTTTACACCTTTATCATACATAATAAATAGATGATCTATCAAAAATAGATGAATATTTCTATTGAATTTATTTTTCCATAAATGGAAACCTAATGAAAAATGGAGATTATATTATGGAAAAGAAAATCGCAATTATTTCGGATATTCACGGAAATTATTCCGCATTGGAAGCGGTATGCAAGGAAATCGATGCCGACGATACCATTGAGCATATCTATTGCTTAGGGGATCTTATCGGGATCGGCTATGAAACCAATAAAGTGCTGAATCTGATCCTGTCGCACGACAAAATTTCTTATGTGATGGGAAATCATGACGAAGCCATCATCGATATTTTAGCAGGAAGAGAGCCCTACAGTAGAAAAAAGGAAAGAGAGCATCATGAGTGGATTGCTGCCCATTTGGACCCTCAATATCTTCCCTTTCTATTGAGTCTTCCGACGACATTATCTGCCGAATACAATGGAAAACACCTTTTTCTTGTCCATTACCATTTAGACGAAAAAGGTACCTTCTTACCTGTCGATTATGAACCAACCGAGAAAAAATTGGACTTCCTCTATCGTGCTTCAAATGCTGATATTGTATGTTTTGGTCATCATCATGTGATCCATCATTTTAAGACGAAGAAACGCCTCTATCTGAATCCCGGATCACTTGGGTGTTTCCATAAGCCCCTGGCCTCATATGCTATTTTAACAATCGGCGAATACGGTGAAATGAATGTCGCATTTAGAGAAGTTCCCTATGATAATAAGGATTTTTTATTAGGATATCACAGGCTGAACGTTCCTGATTCAGACTATTTTTTGAAAACCTTTCATGGGAATCAACATTTAAAGTATCAGTAAAAGAGGAAAACGGGCCAGTAAAGAATTTTTAATAAAAATTAAATACTCTAGTAAAACAATCCTCGTTTTTTATATGATACAGTGGTTTTAGCCTTAAAAAGAATGAGATGATTACATGTTGAATCTTAAGGAAGTCACTGAAATACTAAAGGATGAAGGTATTACCGATAGTGAACAGGTTGTCATACGTTGGATTTTAGACGGAAAACTTAGGGCAAAACGGACGAAAAATTTGAACATTGATTATGTCATTAGCCCAGGTGAGCTAGCAGCCTTTATTTTGAAAAAGCTGATTGAGGATAAGTGCAAGCAATTTGGCGTTGATTTCCACCATTGGGAAAAGACGTTCAACGAAAATAAGCACTTAAAAGAGGAAAACGAAGAATTAAAAACCAAGGTTCGCATCGAACAAACAAAAGTCCGTGGTTTAAAGAGAATGTTACAAGCTGAATATGCTCTTGCTGATCCCCCGCCCCTTACATATTCCACCCTATTGGGATTAGACATAAATCCAGACAAAGAAATAATGAAGAAAGAGTTTAAAAAGTTACTCAAAGCACTCCATCCGGATCGCGGTGGTGATGAGCGACTTTTCAGAGTGTTTTATGAACACTACACTAAAGCAAAGTAGAAAAGGGCAAGCGCCCTGGTCAGCGGCGTATGGCCTGGAGCGCTCCAACTGAGATAAAGGAAACACGATGAGCCGGAGGCGAATCGATGTTGACTTATCGTAGGGCGGAGAGCGAAGGACACTAGCCGCTAGGGCGCTGGAGCTGGATAATTCTCAAAGTCAAAAATTTTTTACTTTCTTATCTTTAAACAAAAGAGACAGGCTTTCTGTCTCTTTGGCTTTTTGCATTCATTCATGAAAATTTGTTCCGTCTGTGGTTGCTTCAATAATCTCCGCACGGATGACAAAGTCCCCGAAGTGTTCCCCTTCGTACCGTTCTTTCGCGTAGCGTGATAGTAGGTTTCGCATCTCATTCAAAATTTCTTCTTCCCCGATATTTTCCCGGTACATTTTGTTTAAACGGCTGCCATCGTGGGCTGCGCCTACATACATATTATATTTGCCGACTGCTTTTCCAATTAAAGCAATCTCGGCGAGCGCTGGTCGGGCACAGCCGTTTGGACAACCGGTCATGCGAATGGTAATTTCTTTGTCGCGGAGGCCATTTTCATCCACGATTTCTTCGATCTTTCCCATTAAGACTGGTAAGTACCGTTCAGATTCGGCCATCGCCAAGCCACACGTTGGCAGTGCCACACATGCCATCGAGCTGCGTCTTATGGCTGAATGATGTTTACCATCAGACAATCCGTATTTTTCCATCAATTCAGTGATTTCTTTCTTTTTCTGACTTGATACATTAGCGATCACTAAATTTTGATTGGGTGTTAAACGAAAATCGCCTGTATGGATTTTCGCAATTTCCTGCAACCCTGATTTTAGCTTGTAATCGGCAAAATCCGCCACGCGCCCATTTTGGATAAACAATGTATAATGCCATTTTCCTTGCACGCCTTGCGTCCATCCATACCGGTCGCCGTTGTGGTCGAAATGATATGGCTTTGCCTCCTCAAGTCTCCAACCGAGGCGGTTTTCTAATTCTTCCTTAACCGTTTGAAGACCTAAACGGTCCACTGTGTACTTGAAGCGGGCATTTTTCCTAACAGAACGATTGCCGTAATCACGTTGGATCGTAATCGTTTTTTCTGCCACCTCTACCACTTGTTCAGGCGTACAGAAGCCGATGACTTTTGCTACCTGTGGATAGGTTGCTTTATCGCCATGCGACATCCCCATCCCCCCGCCGATGGCCAGGTTAAACCCTATTAATTTACCATTTTCAACAATGGCAATGAGGCCTAAATCCTGTGAAAAAACATCAATATCATTTGATGGTGGCACGGCAATCCCGATTTTAAACTTCCGTGGTAAATAAAGGGCTCCATACATGGGTTCTTCTTCGATATCTGGTGTGGCTGCTACCTTTTCCTCATCGAGCCAAATTTCATGATAGGCTCTTGTACGTGGCAATAGGTATTCACTTAAATATTTCGCCCATTCATACACCTCTGCATGAATCTCCGATTGATCAGGATTTGGGTTACACATCACGTTCCGGTTAACATCACCGCACGCCGCCAGTGTAGTTAATAAGGATTGATGGATTTCCTGAATCGTATTTTTCATATTCCATTTTAAAATCCCATGAAATTGAAACGATTGCCGGGTAGTCAATTTTATCGTGCCATTTGCGTTTTTGTCCGCGAGCCCATCCAAAACCTGCCATTGATCTGGTGTTACCACACCACCTGGGGCACGAACACGCAGCATAAACTGATAGGCAGGTTCTAATTTTTGTTTTTGTCGTTCGTTGCGGAGGTCGCGGTCATCCTGCAAATAGCTGCCATGATGTTTCATTAAGCGGTTATCATCATCAGGAATGCCGGCGCTGACCCGGTCTTGCATAACCTCCTTTAAGGTGCCACGTAAAAAGTTGCTCTCATCCTTTATTCGTTCGACATCGCTCGGAGCTCCCTCCGGTGCTGTTAAAATTTGTTTCAGCATGTAAAAAAAACTCCTCTCAATAGACATCCCTTTGGTAACGTTTTTGCTGCTGCAAGTCTGTAAGATATGCTACTGCTTGTTCACGGCTCATGGCGCCTTCTTTTTCAATAATATCGAGTAATGTGTTGTGGACGTCGTGGGCCATGTGTTTTTCATCGCCACAAATGTATAGGGCGGCTCCTTGTTGCAGCCACTCGAATAATTCTTTACTATGTTCGAGCATACGGTGCTGAACGTATACTTTTTGATTGCTGTCACGGGAAAAAGCAACATCCAATTTCGTCAGCGTGCCATTTTTCAGCCACTTTTGCCACTCGATTTGATAAAGGAAATCTGTCACAAAATGTTGATCACCGAAGAACAGCCAAGATTTTGCAGTGGATCCGATTTCTTCAAGCTCCTGCATAAAGGAGCGAAACGGTGCTACTCCTGTTCCCGGTCCAATCATGATGATGGGTGTCTCCGGATTTTGCGGCAGTTTAAAATTTTCGTTCTGTTGAACATAGACCTTCACCGTGTCACCTGCGTTGAGCCTTTCTGCGGTTTGTATCGAGCAAACCCCATTACGGCCGCGGCCATGGGCATCATAGCGGACCGCCCCAATTGTTACATGGACTTCGTCAGGACTCGCTGATAAGCTGCTAGCTATGGAATAAAGCCGTGCAGGTATTTTTCGCAAAATAGCAACAAACTCCTGAGCAGAACCGACCCATGGGGTAAAATCACGAATTAAATCCAGTAAATCACGTCCTGCTAGGTAGGCTTTTACTTTTTCCTCGTTGCCTTCCGCGGTTAAATCCTGTAACTCGTTGCTTGCTGAAAGTGATGCCGCTTTTTGCAGCAGCGGTTTTGTTAGTACTGTAATTTCATAATAGGAGAGAAGTGCTTCCCTTAACGGACGAACATCCCCTTGTTTAACTGTTATTCGTTCTTCAGGGTTCCATTTTGTTTCCTCAAGGATTAGGTCGACAAGAGCCGGATCGTTTTCCGGGTATATACCTAGGCTGTCCCCAGGCTCAAATGTGAGTCCTGATCCTTCCAGTGAAATTTCCAGGTGTCGCGTTTCCTTATTCGAGCCTCGTCCATTCAAATTGATATTTTCAAGCACTTCGGCATGGAATGGATTTGTTCTCGAATACTTCGATTCTACTGAATTGGGTTCTAGTTCAAGGTTTTGGGTGGCACTTTCAGTTTGAGAATCATCTAGACTTCCAAGAATACCTTGGAGCCATTCTGCCGCTGGCTCATCAAAATCCACATCACAATCAAATCGCGGATAAAGCCTTGTGCCGCCGAGTTCTTCCAACCGTTTGTCAAAATCTTTTCCCGTCTGGCAGAAGAACTCATACGAGCTGTCCCCCAGTGCTAAAACGGAAAATTGGAGCCCCTCCAGCTTTGGCGCTCGTTTACTATGAAGAAATTCATAGAATGTCAGTGCATTATCGGGCGGGTCGCCTTCACCATGTGTACTTGCAATAATGAGCAGGTTTTGAACCTTTTTTAGATTATTTGGTTTAAAATCATTCATGGAAGTAATGTGTACTTGAATGTCTTTGCTTTCCAGGGACTTGGCAGCCTTCTTTGCCAAGCCTCGAGAATTACCAGTTTGTGACCCATATAAAATGGTCACTTCTTTTGTTTTGGCCGGCACCTTGTTGGGCTGAAGTTGTGCGACTGGCGTTCCCAGCGCTGCAGTACCTTGTGACGCGGCAAGAAAGCCGCTCAGCCAGAATTTCTGTGGTTCGGTTAAAGTTGGCAGAATACGATTAAGGAGCTCTGCCTGCTCCTGATTAAACGGACTGTTCAATACTTGAAGTTGCAACAATACCACCTCACAATGGAATATATGAAAAATTCATTTTTATGACTGTTCGCCCGATTTTTTCAGCCTCACGGGCACAATGATCACCATTCACTTTATTTTTTCTCGCTCCACGGTCACGATGAAACGATAACTTCCTCACACGCCTTCTCAATAACAATATTTTCAATTGCCCGATGGCTGCTTAATGCACCTGTAAGAAGAATCTCCAGTCCTTGCTTTCGCCGCCTTCGCACCTCGAGATTCACCTCGGCAAGAAGGAGACCTGAAAATAACAAATATGGTACGACGATGACCCTGCCCTCTGCATCAGCCGTAATAGCCTCTAAGCCTTCCAAAAGCCTTGGCTCAGCTGCAGCCAAGTAACAAACGGATACCATTTTTATTCCCAGACGATTCCTAATGCCCTCTGCAATTTTTGAAAAATCAGTAAGGATTCCAGGGTCGCTGCTCCCTCTTCCAACTAGTAAAACTCGATCCTCCGATGCCACCGCCCCTGCAGTATCCCTAATCAAGTCGACAACCGCATCAAGAATTCTTCCCTGGACACCAAATGGGTCCATTACTGTTACCTGAATTTCCGGGAACTTCGTCTGCAATCCTGCCAAGGCCAATGGGATATCCTGTTTAATATGACCTGCCGCAAGGAGAAACAGCGGAACAACCGTTATTTCAGAAGCACCCATTAAAACACACCGCTCGAAACCTTCCTCCATCGACGGCTCCGTCAATTCTAGAAAACTCATTTCCTGTATGGGTACATCTATTCTCTCTATTATTCTTTTAATAAAGGCCTTAGCTTCCACAGATCCTTTTTTCAATCGGGTTCCGTGACCAATATATAGAATAGCTTTCATTTTTCACCTCATCCATGGACAACTGGTAAATTGGGGGCAATTTCCTTTTCGAACCAGTTCAATTTGTTATGAAGGTGGACGACCTCTCCAATGATGATCATGCTCGGATTGGAAATCGCAGCTTCCTTCACGCGTGCTTCTATCGTCTCAAGCGTCCCAATTACCGTTCTTTGGTCACGTAATGTCCCCCAGTGAACAAGAGCAATCGGTGTTTGCGCTGATTTTCCGTTCTGAATTAAATGTTTTGTGATCGTTGAAAGGTGGGAAACCCCCATATAAACACAAATCGTATCCACAGCATTTGCCAAATGGTACCACTGGTGCTCTGCTGCTTCGTCGCTGACTTGGTGACCCGTTATAAAAGCAAAGCTTTTACTCAAGCCCCGATGGGTTACAGGAATCCCGGCATACGCAGAAGCAGCAATCCCTGCCGTGATACCGGGAACAATTTCAAATGGCACATCGCAGCGGGCACATTCCTCCGCTTCTTCCCCACCGCGACCGAATACAAAGGGATCTCCTCCCTTTAAGCGGACAACCTGAAGACCCTTTTTAGCATATTTCACTAAAAAATGGTTAATTGTTTCCTGCTTCATTGTATGATATTGCGGGAGCTTGCCGCAATAAACCAGCTGTGCCCCTTCCTTTGCAAAATCCAGCAGTTCAGGATTGACCAGCCGATCATACAAGATGACATCGGCTTGCTGCAGGCAGCGCATCCCTTTTACCGTCATTAATTCAGGATCACCGGGACCCGCACCTACTAAAAAAACCTTGCCACCCATGGGCTCATCATCCTTTCACAGCTAAATAATCTCCTTTTTTTGCAGGTATTGAAAAATTTGCCCCACGGCCTCTTCTACATGTAATAAGTCAGAATGGATTGTAATTTCCGGGCGTTCTGGTGCCTCATACGGGGAATCAATCCCGGTAAAATCCTTTATTTCACCACGGCGTGCTTTTTGATAAAGCTGCTTAGGGTCACGACGCTCACATTCTTCAATAGGGCAATCGACGAAAACCTCAATAAATTCTTCATTTTCAAAAAGGGCTCGCACTTGATCCCGGTCTGAACGGAATGGCGAAATAAATGCAGTGGTTACCACCGCGCCGCTATCGACAAACAGTTTCGCTACCTCGCCAATTCGGCGAATATTTTCTGTACGGTCATAATCGGAAAAACCAAGGTCGCGGTTCAAGCCGTGGCGGATATTATCGCCGTCGAGAACATATTCATTGATGCCTTGGCGATATAATTCGCTGGAAACAGCGTTGGCTATCGTCGATTTCCCTGAACCAGACAAGCCGGTAAACCATAATACACAGCTGCCATGACCATTTTGAACACGCCGGTCAGACTTCGTTACGGTGGCGGCGTGCCATGTGATATTCGTTGCTTTTGACATGTTCGATCCCCCCTATACCGTTGCGCTTTCTTTTAATCCTTCAATCAACACTTCCACAACCTCTTTTCGACTGAAGGTTGAAGGTGGAAGGGTGCCGGAGCGCAGTAATTCCCGTACCTTTGTACCCGAGAGGATTACTCTGTCTTCCTTGCTGTGCGGGCATGTTTTATCAGAAGCCATTCCTTCACATTTCGTGCAATAAAAGCTATGTTCAAAGAACAGTGGTTTAATGCCGAGTTCCCCTTCTGGAAAATTACTGAAAATGCGTTGTGCATCATAGGTTCCGTAATAATTGCCAACCCCGGCGTGGTCGCGGCCGACTATGAAATGGGTGCAGCCAAAGTTTTTGCGGGCGATTGCATGAAAAACAGCTTCCCTTGGACCAGCATAGCGCATCGCCGCAGGATAGACCCCGAGTTGTACACGATTGCTAGGATAGTAGTTTTCTAGTAAAACTCGATAGCTTTTCAAACGAACGTCAGCTGGGATGTCATCAGACTTTGTTTCACCAACCAATGGGTTGACGAAAAGTCCATCGACTGTTTCCAGAGCAGCTTTTTGAATATATTCATGGGCCCGGTGGATTGGATTCCTTGTTTGGAAACCAACGACTGTTTTCCAACCTTTTTCTTCAAATAACGCCCTTGTTTCCTTTGGTTCAAGCCATACATCGGAAAATACGCCTTTTTCCGGTTTTTTCACTAGTGTCACTTCACCCGCAACATAGACTGGGCCTCTTTCATATAGCCGCTTGACTCCTGGATGGGCAAGCTCAGGGGTCCTATATACCTCAATGGCTTCCTTGTCTAAATCAGGTTCATACCATTCAGATACTTTAATAACCCCATATACCTCTTTTCGAAAAACTAATTTACGTACTTCCCCTTCTGTAAGGGTGGCGGCAGTTTGATAGGTTACAGGAAGGGTCACGGGAATCGACCAAATGGTGTTGTCCGCTAAACGCATGTTCGCGACGACAGATTCGTAATCAGCTTTTCCAAGGAACCCAGTCAGCGGACTAAACAGCCCAACACCAATGAGTTCAAGATCACTCAATGCGATCGCGTCAATTTCAATTTCTCCTTCGATATCGGCTAGATTATAGTTTGGATTAAAGGCTTGAATTAATTTTCCTCCATGAGGTTTAGGCAAAAATGACATTTTTCTCAAATCCCTTCATTGTTTTAGTTAATTTAATTAGTCTTTCTGGCGGATGGGCTATGTTTACTGTCGCTTAATCATTTACCTGAAGGATCGGCCGCATTTCTCGCGAATTGCCCGCATTTACTCGCTCCTCCGCTCGTTAATCCTTCGCAACCTCCTGGGTAACCGTTATCGTATGCTTCTGCCGTTTCATCAAGGACAACACGCCAAAAACAGAGATCAGCACACCGACCATGGCGATGATTGGGTAAAAATTATGTTCGATAATCAGTTGGATGAGGGTGTAAGACAATACCATCGAGAGGACAGGTGAAACCATCCACACGGTCAGCAATTGAACCACAATATCCTTTTTCAATACTGACCGGCCGTGCTTGGCGAATCCCATCCCGATAATGGAAGAGGTCGTGATTTGCGTCAGCGGGACAGGAATCCCGAACACTGACGCCACCGTTACAATCGTTGCACCCGTCCCTGAAATGACGCAGCCCTCTTCCAAGCGGAGCGTAGTTATCTTTTTTCCATTTGTCTCAAGGACCCGCTGTCCCAGCAGCAAGGCACCGCCTGCCACGAAGATCCCTCCCCAGAAAATTCCATTTCCAGTAGAGAGGATCTTGGCACCGACAAGTGGACCGACCGCATTGGCCACGTTATTCATCCCTGCCGAAAACGCCTCAAACAGCCCCATCATAACGACTAACAAAGATAAAAACGGAACAGCTTTCGTTGTCGTCATCCACTTTATCTTTTTTAACAAATAGGAGCCTGCGACAGCGATAACAAAGGCAGCAACCGGTGTGAGCAGCCAGAATAACATAATCCAGACTAGCTTGCTGACGAATACTGATTGGTAGACAATCCCAGCTCCGACCACGGATCCAACTGCTACTTCACTTGTGGATAATGGGATGCCAAAGATATTAGCAAAAAAAAGGGATAATGCGGCTGATGCCAATACAATAAGGGCAATTGGCACGGTAAAGGTATGGTTCGGGACAATTCCGCTGCCAATGGTTTTGACTACTTCACCGCCGCCTAGCCAGGCACCAAGAAATACTGCAATACCGCAAAGCAGCAGGGCCATTCGTTTTTTTACAACGCCGGATCCGTAAGCGATTCCCATCGAGGCCGCCGCACCGCTAGCACCAATATTTATCGCAAAAAATAATCCGATGGTCAGCGCAATCATTATGAGCAAGTGAAATGCCTCCTTAATCCCTCAAAAATGGGGATTTACACGTTTCATTTTTTCTTTAACGAGTGTGTAACCCACACTCTGTCTTACCACTTCCCGTCCAACGGCCTGCACGGGAATCGCCATCATCCCCAACAGGTTGTGTACAGGGAAAGCAGCCGATGCTTGGGTAGTGGTGGTCGTGCAGCGTGTTGTAAGGAAGATCATGCTCCTTGATGTAGCTCCAAACCTCATCCCAAGTCCAGTGTATCAATGGGCAGATTTTGATGTTTTCAAATTTTTCATCCTTATTAAGGAATTCGGTATGGACCCTTGTCGGAGATTGTTCGCGGCGCAGTCCCGAGATCCACGCTTGTTTGGCGGTCAACGTCTCCTTCAAAGGAATAACCTTTCGGATATTGCAGCATTGATTAGGATCTCTTTTCCATAACGCCGACCCATATTCGGCTGCTTGCTCATCCAAACTTACTTTCGGTTGTTTTCTTTCAATCCGTAATGTCGGAAAACGGGCTTCAATCTTATCAATGACCTCATATGTTTCCGGAAAATGTAAGCCTGTATCTAAAAAAACAATATGGGCATCTGGTTTAACCTGTTGAATGAAATCTATTAATACAATCGCCTCCGCTCCAAAACTAGACGCATAGACAATCTGTTCATCGGTGTAGGCACGATAAGCCCACTCTACTACCGAACGAGCCCCCTTTGTTTCATCCTCAATGGGGAATGTTCCTGATATTTGTTTCCAATTTTGAAACGTTACTGCTGCTGTCACCACTATTGGCCCCCTTTTTTTCAATAAAAAAGGCGGTCTTCCACTTCATAAAGTGAAGACCGCCTCTAGTTTGTCTAGTCAGCGATTTTTATTTGGTTGAAGACGAACCTTTTCGTTTTTCTCAAGTTGCACAATCTTGCCGTCCTGGACCACTAGCGTGATGGAACCAAACTTTAACGTTTCCAGCATCTTTTCTAGATGTGCGATAAGCTCTTCCTTTTCATCTGCTTGCAGCTGATTCGCCCCCATTCAATAAAACATCAATCCAAGTTCTTTAATGAAATTAATCCTACCATACCAATAGGTTTTATGTAAATAAGAAAATAAACAATTTTAAAAATTTTTATTTTCACCCTTTTCGACTAGGCCTTTTTATTTAGCCAGATGGAAAAACGACGGATTATCTAGGGTAAAATGGCATAGGAAAAAAGCAGTCACCAGACTGCCATCAATCTGTTTTTCAAGGACGTTGAATTCATCTTCTAAATCATTTAAGGTTCATTCATAATTTTTTAACATAAAAGTTCGTTCAATTATCCTAGAAATTGCCCCCTATATTCGAAAAAAATTAATGAAAAAATAGACGCTTTTTTGCCTTTTTTGCATTTACTGTAATGTGAAGGAGATGATGATCATGACAGAATTAACGTTTCATCAAATTGCCCATGAGTTGTTAAAAAAAGAAGTTGAAATTGTTACGCTTCAAGGAACATTTACCGGGAGGCTTCTCGAAGTGGGCAAGGACGTTCTTGTAATCGAAAGCAGGGGCAGAATGAGGCAAAGGCTTTTGGCCATTAGAATTGATGTAATCGTGGCGATCTTTCGCGTAGAGCAAATGCCTAGAGGGCCATTTGGCTTTATCCCGGAGGAAATTGAACAAGAACATGAGCAGCATGAAAGCAGCGACAATTAGTCATCACGAACAGTTGAAATAGGAACCAACATTCAAAAAGAGCAGGCAATGCGCCCTGCTCTTTTGATTTCATTTCATTTTGGATGCAAAATCTCATCAATAATTCCGTATTTCTTCGCTTCCTCGGCACTCATGAAGTAATCGCGCTCCGTATCATTTGCAACTTTTTCGACCGACTGTCCCGTTCGCTCGGACATAATCTGATTGATGTGGTCCTTTAACTTTAAGATCCGTCTTGCCGATATTTCAATTTCGGTTGCCTGCCCTCTTGCGCCGCCCAAGGGCTGATGAATCATGATTTCGCTATTTGGCAAGGCATACCGTTTTCCCTTTGTGCCCGCGAGAAGTAACAACGCCCCAAAGGATGCCGCCATGCCTGTGCAAATGGTGCGAATATCCGGCTTAATATATTGCATCGTATCGAAAATGGCAAACCCAGCTGAAGTAGAACCGCCTGGACAATTAATATAAAGGGATATTTCTTTATCAGGAGCGTCAGCCGCTAAAAATAATAATTGCGCCACCACACTATTGGCAGTTTGGTCATTGATTTCCTCACCAATGATGATAATTCTGTCCTTTAGCAGTCGGGAATAAATATCATAGGAACGTTCACCGCGGTTTGATTGTTCGATTACATATGGTATCGTACTCATTTTTAACTCCTCCTTAAAGCGGTATGAATGGCTATGCTGCCATACGGAGAGTGCTTGAAGGAGAGTGAGTTTGAATCGCTTGCCGTTTCCTTGTTTGAACCCTCGAAACTTCATTCATGTTGGTTATCGTTGGAATGGATTCAATCAGAATGGCCGGGTCTTGATTTTTCAAAGCTTCATAAAAAATGTCCGAAAGCCGTTCCCTTTCTTCCTCATCCCAAAATGCTTCAAGTGAAAATAATTGTTCTTCTTTTTCAAGACGTTTTTTCACTCGATGAAGACTGGCTTTAATCGCCATTTCGGTCGTGTGCATGAGCTCGGCAATTTCTTTTAACTGATATTGAAACGCTTCTTTTAACATAAAAATGACGGCTTGTTTTGGGGTAAAATGATTCAGCAGCAGGTCAACTGCATGGGTCATATTGTCCAGTTGATTGGTTGAGTCTGGGATGGAGTGGACAAGATCCGTTTCCGTCGTCTCATTTTTTCTTTTCCGCAGCAGATCGATCCAATGATGATAGGCAATTTTGGTCAACAAGGCCGAACTCATCTGTTGCTTGTGATATTTTAATGCCTTAAGATAGGTCTCTTGCGCAATATCATCTCCATCCCATGTATTTTGGGCGAGAAATTGACAATATCGCTGCAGCTTTGGAAAATATTCACTCCAGAGCCGATCATCTTGATGTGCAGGGTCTACGTTGTCGGGACTTAGCTTGTGTGACATGGTTTTCACTCCTTTTTGCACTCTCTACCTTAAGAACGTTTTCAAGGGGTTAAAAAGATACGGGGTCACCATTATTTTTATGGTATTATATGCAGAATTTTTTACATGAATCGATGAATTGACATTTGCTTTTCTTTATTTTGATCATAAAGCTTTTCAACCATCTCTTCCTGTACAGCTTCCTCAAGACTAATTTTCCGTTTTTTAATTGAAATTGTAAAGAATATGAGATTAAGGGTCATTTCCTTTCCCTCCTTCCAAATTTTATATAAAACGACTAGTCAGTTTATTTTATTATATTTTCCCACTTTAAAAAATGTCAAATGATTTTATCCATTTTTCCAAAAATAAAAAAACGCCAGCATCTCTGCCGGCTTTTCCCCTTCTACGCCTTCACTTTTTCTAAGAATAACTGCTTCATCTCCGTTAATACTTGGTTGTAAGGGTAATCTTTGTAAATGGATTGGACCGTGACACCATCGATCATTGACCAGAAAAGATTGGCTGTTAATTCCGGGTTAAGCTCTTGCTTAAACTCCCCTGACCCTTGTCCTTCTCGGATGATCTGCGCGAACAGATGGATCAGATACTGTTGTCTTCGTGTTGTTAATTTCTCCAGTAAATCTGCATTCCGTGCTGCATGGAGTTTAAATTCATTGTGAACGATAATTTTGCTATGGGTTTCAACCTCTATTACGTCTAGAGTGAGGTAGACATCGAATAAATAATTTATTTTTTCCATCGCATGGTGGTACGCGTCAAGATCTTTCGTTAATAGCTCATTTGTTTCCTCTGTTTCTGTTGTCATTAATGCCAAATAGATTTCATCTTTACTTTTAAAATAATTATAAATAGACCCCTTGCTGATTCCTGAATGCTCAACTATGTCATCAATGGTCGCTACTTGAAACCCCTTTTTGGCGAAACATACCAATGCGCTTGAGAGGATCTCTTTTTTTTCTTTTCTTTATATGAATCTGAAACAATTGGCGGCATTTTATATCTCCGATCATTTAAATAATTTCCATAGATTCATTAAAACATATTTCTTCCGTTCTAAACAAAAAAATCATTGATGTTCTTGTTATTCAGTGGATAGGTTTACATAATATTATTATAGTCTCTCTTGCAGATATTTTAATGGAAGTGTTTTCAAAAAAAAAATGGATGATTTTGATGAAAAATAATGATGGACTATTTTTATAAGACTGCTATAATCCATATATAGTATTCAATTATTACTTTTTAAAGGTGGGCATTATGGGGAACACTTGTAGATATGTTGTCAACGCACTTGGAAAAGGTGGAGAAACATATTATACGTATTGTAAGGATAAACATGAACTGCGGAAATGGATTCACAACAATCGTGAAAAATTAATTTTGGATGAACTAATCATCACGGATAAAAACCAAAGTTTATTTACCAAGCTATTTGGCTTAAAAAAGTTATTTTAACAGTGAGACGCTATTCCCATCGGAATAGCGTCATATTTTAGTATTTTTATTCCTCTAATTCTCTTAGTTTTTTTCGAAGTTCTATCATTACCGCTCTAGGGTTTTCCATTTCAAAAATGACATATTTATATTTTCCGAAGCCCTCTACTTCCAGGTGTATAAGCGGTACTTGATGCTCACAGGAAAGAAAGTACCATTCATCGCCAAATTTAAAGCTTCCTTCAAAAATATGAAGCGGGGCAATCGAGGCCCCTGGCATTCGAAGCATCCACATCGGCGGCTCAAATTCATCAATATAAACACTCTTTATTGCCTTATATGGAATTTTCAACTGCCACCTAAGAGCAAACACACTTAGGACTCCCGTTAATCTTAGTACGAACTCTTCCTTTTTAAAGTGTACTTCCCTTCCCATAAAGCTCACCCCAATACGGATTTTCATCAACCCTTCAACCAAATTTTATCACCAGAAAAAACAACAAACCAGCTATTTTCATACGAAATAACAAAAAACCCCCGCCAAACTCGACGAGGGCCTTTGTAGACAATTTTATACGTTGGCCATGCAGTTAATGGTGCCTGTCACCATTGCTACCCTATACCACTTCTTTAACTTGGATATTGATGAATTTTCTTTTTTGGATGTAGATGAGTCTGATGGATAGGGCGATTCCTGCTGCTAGTAGGCCGATGGTTAGGCCGAGCCAGTAGCCTCTTGCTCCTAGTCCGGCAAAATGGGCCAGCATGTATCCTACTGGTAAACAGACCAGCCAGTAGGCGATTAGGGTCATAATAAAGGCGAGGTTGACGTCTTTATACCCTCTTAATGCCGCCTGTGCAGTTGCTTGGATGGCATCCGAGATTTGAAAAAACAGCGCGAAGATGAGGAAGTTGGCTGTTAAGTTAATCACCGCTGCTTCATTCGAGTAAAATCCGGCAACCTGGTAGCGGAATAGGACAACTAACACCCCCGTACCGATCGCAATTAATATTGCAAGCAACACCCCCAACCAACTGTATTGTTTCGCATCTTTATAACGCCTTGCTCCAACCTCATACCCAACAAGAACAGTAAGTGCCGTCGAAATACTGATCGGAATCATGTATAAAAAGGAAACGATATTTAACGCTGACTGATAGGCAGCAATCGTTGTGACATTATATTTACTCAACAAGATGGTAACCACTGCAAACATGCTGGTCTCGAAGAATATAGAAAGTCCCATCGGTACACCGATTTGTAAAATCTCCTTGCACTTCTCCCAAGAAAATTCTTTTATATTCGCAAATACTGGATAGGAAGAAAACGGATCCTGTGTTTTCACAATATACCATGTCATCCCCATGATAATCCAGTAGGTAATCGACGTAGCATACCCTGCCCCGGCACCGCCAAGTTCAGGAAAGCCGAATTTCCCAAAAATAAACGCATAGTTCAAAAAGAAATTGACGGGCAATGACATCAGCATGATGACCATAACCACACGTGTTTTCCCTAATGCATAAATAAAAGATCTAAGCACGTTAAAAATAAACAATGGTAAAAGTCCAAAACTAAGGCCCACCAAATAATCAAAGGCCGTTTTCTCTACTCGATCTGGCAGCGCCATTTTAGCTAATATAGGATCCAAAAAGAAAAATCCGAGAATAATGACTGCTAAGGCAATCAAAACAGAAAGATAGATTCCATGCCGGACAACTGCAGAAACTTCGCTGCTCTTCTTTTCACCGAATCGTTGAGCAGCGATTGGTGAAACAGCGAGAAGAATACCGCTGATTCCGTTAAAAATGGGGCTCCAGATCGATGAGCCGATCGCCACTCCTGCTAAATCGGACGAATTATATTTACCTGACATAATCGTATTGAAAAATACCATTGAAAACATACCAAGCTGGGTAATTAAAATGGGAATTAGCAAAACAAAAATTTGCTTTGTTTTTTCCTTAATCGTAAAGGTCTGATTCATACATGTATACTCCTTGAGAAATAAAAATCCGAACCTTCATTATACCTTATCTTTTACATTTATTCCGTAAAAATATCAAAATACCGTGATTCCCATCACCACTTCCGCCGATTGCTTTTTTTACAATATAGATAAAGGGGATAGGTGATAAAAGGATGGAAAAACAACTAACCGATTTAACTATTTTTGAAGGATATCAAAACCGCCAAGTGATCCTTAATTATTATCAGGATGATGATGATTTATGGAAAAGAGATGGCTTTCATTTTGCGTCCATTCAATTGGCAAATGAGAAACTTTTATTTTTAAAAAAGGACGGAAGCACGTCACAGATTGCCTTGCAGGAATATAAGACCATTGCCAGCAACAGTGATTTTCAAAATTACTATGTTTTCCACTACGATGCCCATACCCGGTTAGAAATCTATTTTCCATAAAGCGAATAGGACCTCCTACTGGAAGTCCTATTTTTTTGCGATTTTAGATGGGTTATTTACCTTATATAACACCGGGACATCAATGATGAATTCTTCCGGGACGTCTTTCCCTTTCGCCAATTTCTTGGCCGCAACCTTGCCATCAAATTCAAGTACGTCCCCCGGCGCCAATTCGAATTTTTTCAATGTCTTACTGTGACTGCACCAGGCAAACCCAAGTTCTAAGGGGGGTTCCTGAACAATCTGGGCCTCTTCTAAAACAACCACCTCATCATTTTCTTCATTAAAGGGGTTGTAAACAAGCGCAAATTGTTTAACCTTAGCAGTAAAATGTACCTTCTCAGCAGGAAGTTCAAGCTTCGGTATCTTTTCTTTCTTAGGCTTCGCCGCCTTTGCAGCTTTTTCTTTTTTAGAAGAGGCTTTCGCTTCAACAGGTGCAGCCGCTGCCACGCTTTCTTTGCCTGTTCCCCGCTCACTCACGGGCACACTTTCTTTGTCCCCGAGCGTTAACATCGATTCTTTTCCAAAGCTGGACTGTTGCATTTCTTTTAAATAGGCAGGGTGAATGCAGCTTAGCTGACCATCCTGAAACCCAATAACAAGGGTGTTAAATTCCCCTGAATTCCCATATGTTTCATAACCTTTAATGGTCACAAGGCGTTGAACATGCCGATCTTTGTACCAAAATTCTCGTTTTGCTTCCTTTGCGGACGATAGTCCCCATTCCTTAAGCTTTTCCCGATAATGGTCATCATCTCGAAAGACTTCAAAATCCCCTTTTGGTGGAATATAGGTTGTCAACCCGGTTTGTTCTATATGAGGCCGAAGGGTCACCATTCAGACACTTCCTTCCACTATGTATATTGATTTGATTATAGCATTTTATCGAAATAAAGTAGGGAAACCTCTTTCGAGGCTTCCCCCTTATCAAACCGTACGTGCCCTATTAAGGCATACGGCTTACCAATGTGTTACAAATGGTCAATACGTTGCCAATCTTTGAGCATATTTCATTTTGCGGACACGGTCAGGAGTATAATACTCTTGACCCTTTTCTTTTGCCTTTAGGATTCGTCTTTCCTGTTCTTTCTTTTGCTTTTCTTTCATTCGAAGAATGTAACTTTCTAGAGAAAAGCCATATATCTTGTGGTAGTAATACCAGTATGAAGGGATAAGTCCAATAATAGCAAAGAACTCATTATTCCATTTTGTTTTCATCGCATGACCTTTTCTTTGGCTAGGGTGTTTGTGAATCATGGCTACTCTTAACCTTTGTCGAATATAGCCATCTATCGCAAGTAGTTCTTTCCCAAATGCTTTAAAGAAGCATGAACTGTTAAATCCGTGTTCTTCATTTGCCTTAATTGCTTTATAAATATTGAGAAAATAGTTTACTTTTCCTCGAATCACTGGGTTAACATACTCAATCCACTTTTCCTTACTCAGAGTGAGTGTTTTCTTCGTCTTGACTTTGATTTTCTGGCGAAAATCATTCCAAGTTGATTCTTTCGGTTTAGCTATATAGTATGGCTTACCATCCTTCTTGCGTTTTCTCCAGTGTTCGAAAGTGAATCCCATAAAGTCAAAGTCATCATCATCGAAGTTTACAAATTTTGTTTTCTCCGTTGCAAGTTCCAACCCAAGTTCGGCTAATTTCCTTTTCGTAATATCTGCCGCTCTCTTTATGTCTTCTTTGGTTTTTGCGAATAACAAAAAGTCATCGGCGAATCTTACAAAACGAATATTGTTTTCAGCCCAGATCCAATCAAGTTCATTTAAATATACGTTCGCTAGTAACGGAGAAATAACCCCTCCTTGCGGAGTGCCGGTATCTGTTGAGTGAAATTTACCTTCTTCCATATAACCAGCTTTTAGCCACAACCAAATCATATCTAACACTGTACCATCTGCGATGTATTTATTTAATACTCTCATCAGCTTCTTATGTGGGATATTATCGAAAAAGCCTTTAATATCTGCATCGAAGATGTAATTATATCCTTGTTCGATATTCGCCATGATTATTTGCAGGACACGTTCTGCACCAACATTTGGTCTGTATCCACATGACCATTTGTGAAAGATATCCCTTTCGAATTTCGGCTGAAGTACATTTACTATTGCCTGTTGGACAATTCTATCTTCAATATTCGGAATGCCTAAGGGTCGCTTTTTGCCATTTTTCTTAGGAATATAATGTCTTCTTACTGGTGACGGCTTATACTCTTTATTTCTCAGTCTCTGTAGAAGCGAGTCCAGATTTTCATCTAAGTGATATCTATAGCTGTCAATTGTTTCGCCATCAATACCACCTGACCCGTTGTTGGCTTCTACCTTTTCCCAAGCAGCTTTTAGCCTTCTGTCGAAAAGTATTTGTCCATAAATACTATGCCATTTGAATTTTAACGTATGATTCATTACATATTCCGCACCCTTCATTGTGTACATTCAGTTCGTTTATACCGAGGTATCGTTTTCTGTTAACATTACACATCTTTACAGATGTGGAGCCACAAGGTCGTTCCCCTTCCGTTCATGCATGGTTTAGTCCATACACTACTTCCGTACTATGAGAACGTCTGACTTCTCCATTCACATCTAGCATTTCGGATTACCCTTATAGGTAGATGTCCCTTTGGGTTGGAATGGAGACCTCACGGGGTCATCGCACCTTCCTTCTAAACATACCCAGCACCATCACTTGATAAATTGCCTCTATCCGGCTGATTCATTGGTATAGAGACCACTAATGTTATAGTGGGCTTCCCATTATATTCGCATAGTCGCCAACTTACCCTGCCGCCGTGCTTCACACTTATTGCATTTGGGTCTGCTTATCCGACTGCGGGTCTCTCGATTGTCCGCATCTCCTTCAGACATCACCTCACGGTGATGCCCTAGATTAGTCTTCACTAGTTGTATCAGCACTCTAGTGGAAGGATTTTCACCTTCGGGAAAACGAGTCTTCTAGGATTCGGGAGCCGTGTTTATCGCAATAACGTACTCCAACCTTTAACAACTCATTCAGTGCAGTTCTACTGCACAAGGTACGACTGCCTGTCGCACAAATAAAAAAAGACTCTGCGAAGAGTCTTTTTCATTTATGTTAGCTAAAATTATGCTTTACGCACGTTAGAAGCTTGTGGTCCACGTTGACCTTGCTCTACGTCAAAAGTAACTGCTTGACCTTCGTCTAAAGTCTTGAAGCCTTCACCTTGGATAGCTGAGAAGTGTACGAATACATCGTCTCCTGCTTCGCGTTCGATGAATCCAAATCCTTTTTCTGCATTAAACCATTTTACTTTACCTTGTTCCATTTGTGTATCCTCCTGCTGTGTGCCGCGCACACATTTTGGTACTATCCTTGCTTAAATCTTCAAGACAAAAAGCAGTATATCACTTTCACGTTCTTTCCGACTCACAAAAATAATTCTCCTTAACTATAACAGAAATGAGCCGATTAGGCAAATCAATAAACAATTCTGATGATTCATTTTGGCTATTTTTTACGGTCATGTGACAATTTTTCGAGTTTATTTTTTTGGAAAATTCCGAAGTTAATAAATAGATAAAATATCCTGTAGATTCAACCTTTTTGGTTGTATAATATCTAGAGAATTTATGAATGAAATGGTGAAGACGCATGCGCACATATAATGAAAAAGTAAGTATTTACCATGGAATGGTCTCAATAGTGGCTGTGAATCTCGCCGGGAACTTTTTCCCGATTTTCGCAATCGCCATCCTTGGTGCCTCCAATTATCAAGTAGGATTGATCAGTTCCCTCCCACCACTGATGGCGTTAGGTATGACAATCCCGGCAGCAATCGTCTTAAATCGACTGCAACAGCAAAAGAAAACCGTTGCATTATCTGTTTTTTGGGCAAGGATACTATTTTTGCTGCTAGCTGGGGTGGTTTATATTCATTCTTCCTATCAGGCATGGGCGTTTTTACTCATTATCGCTTTCATGAATATCCCCGGAACCATTTCTACGATTGGCTGGCAGACACTGATTAGTGGGATCATTGACGAGGACCGTAGAGGGGCGTTTTTTAGTGACCGGAATCGATTAGTAACAATTGTCGGAATGGTTACGACCTTACTGATTGGGATTTTTATGAAAAAGCAGACCGAACATGCACTGGCCTATCAAGTATTATTTGTGATTGCTTTTCTTTTTGGCTTATTGGAAGTATTTTTTTTAATGAAGCACAAAGAAAAAGCCGAATCCACGTCAGGGCTTGCGAAAAAAAATTCGTCAATGGATTGGTCTATTTTTCACGATAAGGGTTACAAATGGTTCCTCATTACTGCCCTTTGCTTCAACTTCTCCTGGCAAATGGCCTGGGGTCTATTCAATATTTATAATGTAAAATATGCCCATGCCACAATTTTGTGGATTAGTATCTTCTCTGTTGCCAATCAATTGGTGCAGGTTTTTTCGTTTCCATTATGGAAGAAATTAGCGGAGGCAAAGTCCAACACATTGATGCTTGTATGGGTAGCTGCCGGAATGGCTACGGCTCCTTTTTTAACCGTTTTGTCTACCAATCTGGTTTATCTTACGTTCGTTCAAATGACGTCCGGCTTTTTTGTTTCAGGTACCACACTTCTCTTGTTCAACCTTTTATTAGAGAAATCACCAAACGAGAAGAAAACCTATTGCATCACGACCTATAATGTTCTTTTATCCTTTGTCGCTTTTATCGCACCACAGATTGGTATATGGCTTTTGGAAGTATCGGGCATGCAAACATCGTTGGGAATAAACTCCCTCCTCCGTTTAGTAAGTGCCTTCGTCTTTCTTCTCATGTATCTGAAATTTAGGGACACAAAAATAGTAGCAAAGACCTACACTAGTTTTGATATGGAGAAAATTCCGAAGAAATGATACTAATACCCGTTCCAGTTTCATATTTTTATAAAAGGAGTTGAGTTCATCGAAACCAGGAGGTTGAAATGATTAAAATAAATCATCAGGTGGTAGAACCCGAGGAACTCATGAAAGGGAAATCCAAAAAGTCTGAAGAGTATACGATTATCAAACAAATGGCGGCAAGCCATGCATCTTTTGAATACCAAACAATGAATCAATTAACATTTGAGCTTTTATTCCGAGTGAATACGATGAAGGCCGCTAGAGAACTGAACAAAAGCGGGGCACATTTTACAACGTTCAGCTATGCATTTTGTAATAAAAAGTATTGGGATCGATTAGCCAATGGCGGCTTCCTCATAAAGGCAGGTGTTCCGCCGTCTGTTGCCATTCAGGACATCCTTAAAAACGGTAAGCTTTACGCCTTTGAATGCTCTACCGCTATCGCCATTGTTTTATATATTGCCGCTCTTTATTCGATTGGCAGCGAACGGTTTGATATTCTGTTTGCACGACTTTATCTGATGGATTGGCAATTTGATGATGACCTCCCGATCCATCAAACATTTGGAGATGATTATTTACCTGGCGATGTCTTACATTTCAACAATCCAGATTTCGACCCGCAGCAGCCGCATTGGCGTGCCGAAAATGTCATCTTTTTCGGCGATGACCAATACTACGGCCATGGTGTCGGCATACGCAACGCCAGCACCATTATCAATTTCCTAAACAAAAAAAGAAAACCAGACTCCAAAACATCAGCCTACCTCATGCAAATGATCACCAGACCAAGGTATCAATCATTATTTTACAATTTATAGCGTAAAGGGTGACAGGCACCATTGCTCTGCAATGGTGCCTGTCACCCTTATTCCTCTATTTACGGTGTCAACCTCAAAAATTAATAAATGCTTCTTCTGCTTTTACATCTGCCTTGATCATTTTGGTGGTTTTTAGCCATTGGGCGACTTTTTCCCATGTTTCTGGGTCTTGGTAGCCAAATGGTTTTTCTTTTGCATCCATTAACGGAAGGAGGATTTTCAGACTATTTGTTTCAATATCTGCTTCTAATGGGGACGTCTTGTCTTCATGCTTTAATAAAATGGACAGGCCTTCCTCCGGATGGTCTGCGACAAATGTCTGCCCCTTTGCCATCGCTGCACTAAACTTTTTATATACATCTGGGTTTTCCTTTAAGCCTTTTTCACTTCCGACTAACACTAATTCATAATAATCCGGAACACCGTAATCTGCCGGATTTAATGTACGGACTGGATGGCCTTCTTTTTCCAATAACAACTTCTCATGGTTAATAAATCCCCCCATCAGCGCATCGGTTTTTTTCGTTGCCATTGCAGGAATCAAATCCCAGCCAACATCAACCATTTTCACCTTTTGCACATCCCCGCCGTCCGTTTTCACCATCGTTTGAATAATCGCTTCATCCAATGGAATGGTCGGATAGCCAATCGTTTTTCCGGCTAAATCCTTCGGTGATTGGATCGGGCTGTTTGCACCAACCATTAATTGATTCAAAGGATGGCGTACGATGGCGGCAATGGACTGAACAGGAATATTCTCGCCGCGTGCTACTAATACCTCCGGTTGATAGCTCATCGCCAGGTCGACTTTTCCAGCCGCCACCAGTCGAAGTGGATCATTTGTATCTGCCGGCATTTGGATATCCACATCCAAACCCTGTTCTTTGAAATAACCCTTTTCTTTTGCAGCAAAAAGAAAGGAATGGACTGCGTTCGGGTACCAATCCAGCATGAGGCTCACTTTTTGTACCTTTCCAGCGCTGCCCGTAGTTTGATTAGCTCCCTCTTTCCCGCAAGCACTAACTAGTAATAACAAAAGGCTAACTATGACTATCCAACATTTTTTCACTTTTCTTTCCCCTCTAATAACGAATTTTATTTTTCAACATCTGTTTTTCTAGTAAACTAACCAATAAAAATAACACGACACCAAGTAAGGAAAGCAGGAATATAGCCGCGAACACGGCGTCTGCCTGTAAATTCCCCGACATCCGTCTGCTGAAGTAGCCCAATCCGACACTTGCGCCGAGCCATTCACCGATCGTTGCACCGACAACGCAATAAACCACAGACATTTTCAAGCCGGACAAGATGGATGGCAATGCCAATGGTAGCTGGATTTTTCGAAAAATAAACCAGCGATTAGCCCCCATGGTCAGTAGTAATTCCCGGTATTCCGCCCCTCCCGACTTCAGTCCATCATAAGTACTTACAATGATGGGAAAAATCGCGATCAAGATCGTGACGGCAATTTTGCTCCAAATCGAATAGCCGAACCACATGATAAGGATTGGTGAAAGTGCAATCATTGGGATGGTTTGCGAAATAACAAGAAACGGGTATAATACTTTTTCTAATGAACGGGAAAAGTGCATCCCAACGCCTATCAACAGTCCACCTGCTAGTGATATCCCAAAACCAATCAGCACCTCAGCAAGGGTTGCCGGCAAATGCTCTTTGAACAAAAGCTCCCGATTTTCTATAAGTGATGCTCCTATAGACGTTGGTGAAGGTAAAATGAAGGATGGAATCATTCCCTTTCTGACAATCCACTCCCAACCACTTAGTAACAAAATGATAACAAGTAGGAATAGGCCATAATCGTCCAGACATTTCTTCCAATTAAGTTTCATGTTGAATCAGCCGCTCCAATTCTTTTCTCATTGCAATGAATTCAGATTGATAGATGATTTCAGCCTCTCTTGGCCGTGGCAAGCTGACATTTATTTCTTGAATAGAGTCTTTCTCAAGCAAATAAATCCGGTCGCTTAACAAAATAGCTTCTTCTAAATCATGGGTGATGAACAGCACTGTTTTTTGTAAATTCCCCCAAAGTCCTAATAGCCAGCTGTGCATGTTCCGTTTCGTGAGCGAATCCAGTGCCCCAAACGGTTCATCCAACAATAACAGGTCTTTCCCTGTCATGATCGTCCTCAAAAAAGCAACCCGCTGCCGCATCCCGCCGGAAAGCTCATCCGGGTAGGCATGTTCTACATCTCCGAGTCCAAAACGGGCCAGCCATTCGCGGATGTCGGGAAGGACCTGCCGTCTATTTTCCTTCATAACCTCTAACGGCAAACAGACATTGTCTACTACCGTTTGCCATGGTAAAAGCAAATCCTTTTGGGGCATATACCCAACCATGCCTAACCTATTACCAGTTTTCACACCCTTCATCTTGATTTCTCCCTGCTCAGGCTCTAGAAGTCCGGTAATCAATTTAAAAAGAGTGCTTTTTCCTGACCCACTTGCACCAATTACAGAAACAAATTCTCCGGCCTGCACATCCATCGAGAGTTTTTGAAAAATGGGCTTTGCGTTGTCAAAACCATACGTTAGGTTTTCGATTGATAACATGGATGGGTTAAACAGGCCAATCCTCTCCTTTATAAACCATATCCCAGAACATATACTCAAAGCGGGAGGTCGTAATGAAATGTTCTTCTAACCTATCTAATTCCCGTTCCGGTTTTCCTTCCGCCAATTGGTCTAATAAATCAATCAGCCAAAGGGCCAACGAGCCAAATTCCTCTGAGTTATACATTTTTATCCAATCGCCATATAACGGATGCTCGCTAGCTTTGGGATATTTATCTGCTAGCATTTTGCTAATCTCCCAGTAGCTCCACATACACGGCAGCAATGCTGAGATTAATTCCTCAAGAGACCCGTTCTGCGCAACATTTAGCATATATCGCGTGTAGGCCAAATTGATGGGCGATGGTTTGGTTTCTTCGAGGTGTTGACGGGTAATGCCAAACCTGGCAGCATACCCACGGTGCAAGTCCATTTCACCATGCAACGTCTCATGGAGCAGTTTTGCAAACTCAGCCATGGTGTCGAGATCCTTAGATTTAATCGTCCCCCATGCAAAAAGCTTGGAATAGTCGAGTAAAAATACGTAATCCTGCTTCATGTAGCGAATAAACGATTCCACAGGAAGATTTCCCTTACCTAGCCCGTCAACAAATGGATGCTGATGAGTTTTCTCCCAAATTTCTCTTACTTTATTATGCAGTCGATGTGAAAATCGCAATATGTACTCCCCATTTCAAGTATCTAATAGTTTTTCACGTATTAAATTCTCTAATTGTCGCGTCTATCGGCGAATCAACAAAAACAACAAACTTATAAAGAAATGAATTAATTTTTATGGGTGTAGCCAGCCATAACCGGGATTTTTTTTCTTAAGAATACTGTCAATATTACAAACCCCAGCAATGCTCCCGCAAACGAACTAAAGATAAATAATGGAATAAAGCCAAAAAGGGTTGCTTCCTTCCCCAGTAAAAGAGTTGCAATTGGATAACATAGGACTGCACCAATAATCCCCGTCCCAATGACTTCCCCGATAAATGCTAGATAGATTTTCCTTGTTTTTAAGAATAATAGAGATGCCAGCAGCGCTCCTACCATACTACCGGGAAACGCAAACACGGAACCCGTTCCCATTAGATTTCTTAGCAGTGAGACACAAAACGCCTGGGCGACAGCGTAAAACGGTCCCAATAGCACGGCAGACAATACGTTCAAGAAGTGCTGAACGGGAAATACCTTTGTAAATCCTATCGGAATCGAAACGAAGCTGCTGGAGAGTGTTCCAATTGCAATCATCATCGCCGTCAATGTCAGTTTATAGGTTTTATTCATCCCCTATTCACTCCCTTATGTATTGCTTTTGCTGCTTCACATGGTGACTTTGCCTGGCTAATCGCGGTGATCACCGAAACTCCATCTGCCCCAGCTTCGATAACGGCGGCGGCATTTTCACTGGTAATTCCGCCTATCCCCACTATTGGGATGGTGTATCCATTTTTTCGCAGTGCTTCAATAAGGCTTGTCCCATTGGATGGCTTTGCATCTTCCTTTGTTTTTGTAGGAAAAACAGGCCCAATCCCGAAATAATCAGCACCGTCCCGCAAGGCAATCTCGGCTTCCTCCAGCGAATGGACAGAAACCCCAAGAATCTTCTCTCCAATCCTTTCCCTTACCGTTTTTACCGGCTCATCCTCTTGTCCGATATGAACCCCATCTGCCCCAATCGCCAGGGCGAGCTCGATATCATCATTGACGATGAATGGAATATGATTTTCCCTGCAAATTGCTTGAAGTTCTTTTGCAAAGATCCTTTTTTCGGCACCCATTAATGCCCCTTCACCCTTTTCACGGAATTGAAAAAGAGTAATCCCGCCGGCAATTGCCCCCCTTAATACTTCTTTTGGCTCTTTATAACAGTTCGGACTGCCCATGATAAAATAAACGTGTACTAACTCGCGTAAATCTTTCATGGCCTTGCCACCTCCTTAAAATATTTTCTTTTTCGATAGGCCCAGTGGTTTGTCGGACCATGACCATGGCCGATTGCAATACCATCTTCAATAGCTGCTTGAATGAAATCCTTCGCTGTTGATACTGCATCATAAACCGTGAAGCCTTTGGCTAATTCAGCAGTAATGACTGCCGAAAAGGTACACCCTGTTCCATGGGTGTTTTTTGTAGGGATCCGCTTGCTGGTAAAGGTGTGAAATTCCTTCCCATCAAAAAGTAAATCTGTGGACGTATTCTCATTTTCATCATGACCGCCTTTTATCACGACATTTCTGACTCCAAGGTCACACAGTCTTAGCGCCGCTTCCTGTTTATCTTCAAATGTTTGGATTTTCAAACCTGTTAACACTTCAGCCTCCGGAATATTCGGCGTAATGACTTCGGCAAGAGGCAATATATCATTTTTCATTGCAAAAATCGCTTCCTGTTGCAGTAAAGAGGCCCCGCCTTTGGCAATCATCACAGGATCAACAACCACATTTTTCCATCGGTATTTTTTGATACAATCGGAAACAGTCTTGATAATTTCGGCACTAAAAAGCATTCCCGTTTTTACCGCATCCGCACCCATATCCTCGCCAAGCGCTTGAATCTGCTTGGCAACCGCCTCTACCGTCATGGGGTAAACTGCGTGGACTCCTAGTGTATTTTGAGCTGTAACTGCAGTCACAGCAGACATCCCGAAAACCGCTAATTCTTGAAACGTTTTTAAATCTGCTTGAATCCCCGCGCCGCCGCCACTATCAGATCCGGCGATTGTTAATGCTTTTCTCATCATCTATCCCTCCACATCGTTCATTGACAGAAGCATACCTATTCATCTCGTCAGAAGATACCATTGATAATTGATTTAAAAATTCAATTTGGAAGCTGCCTGGCCCTGATTGAGCTGATTTCGCAGCCGCCTTTTCGGCTGAAATACCATAGAAAGTTAAGGCAGCCACTGAAGCAAGAAGCAGATCCTTTTCTACTGCCGTAAAAGCCCCAATCACCGAAGTTAATAGACAGCCGGTCCCCGTTACTTTTGTTAAAATTGGATGTCCATTGCTAACAACATATGTTGTTTTTCCATCTGTGACGACGTCCTCCTTCCCTGTTATAACGACCACACACTGTAATTTTTCCGCAGCAGAGATAGCTAGTTCAACGGTGTTCCCATTCCCCGCTCCTGCATCAACGCCCTTAATTTCCCACTTTTCTCCTACAACATTAGCAATCTCAGCGGCATTTCCTCTGATCACAGAAACATCGACCTCGTTCATAAGGTTTTGCGCAGTTTCCGTCCGGTACGGTGTGGCCCCTGCACCCACTGGGTCAAATATGACTGGAACACCATGCTCGTTAGCCGCCTTTCCAGCCAAGATCATCGTCTCAACCGTCTGCGGGTTTAATGTACCAATATTCAAAACTAGTGAACTGGCAATCTTCGCCATATCCGCGGCCTCTTCTTTGGCATTTGCCATAACCGGTGAAGCTCCAAGGGCCAAGAGCCCGTTTGCTGTGAAATTGGTGACAACCACATTCGTCATATTATGGACGAGTGGGTTTACCTCTCTTACCATTTGTAATGTTTCTGCCAATTTACTTATTTCCAAACCAATCTCCCCATTTCTTTTTTTTAAAATAAAAAACCAGATCCAAAATTGGACCTGGTTTGGTAGAAAGCGAAAAACTTATTATTACGCTCGACTACTTTCCTACGCTGGTATTACCCAGATCAGGTCCAAAGGGTTAAAAACTTAACGTTTTCTCTCAGCCTGATTACAGGGCACCCCTAGTAGATACTTCACTTATTAAATTACATCCATATTACCGCTAATTACCATTGATGTAAAGAAAAACACTTGAATTATAACTGGAAAGGGAATGTTTCCCTCATCACCTGTTTACCATCGGTTATAAACCCGCTCAGCAAATCCAAGGAAATTTTGTACGTTTATCACCTTACCATCATCCAAAATCGCCTTTCCATTGAACCGGCCAAATACCTGGTGCTGGTCGCTTGCAATAACGCCAATTGAGGTAAAATCGCTTCGATCCAAAATCGGGGTAAACGTCATTTCAAATCGGTGATCGCTAGATGAAAAGACCCATGGTTTAAGATAGTCAAATTTCCCCGCGGCATTATTCATCGGAATATGAAATTGTACGTCTTGTAATTTATGTGCGACACCATCATAGAAGAGCATATTTTCACTAGCAGCCGATGTGTCGCCAAAACCGTAACCGATATTAAAACCAAATGATTTTCCATCGACCATCCCTGAGGCTGAACCCCAATACCATGTGTTCCGGTACGTCCAAACACCACGCCCCCAGTCCAATATTCCAAAGGAATCGACTGGATTAAACCGGACTTCTTCGCCGCCGATGGAAGCAGTACCTTTTGCTGTCATGCAGTTGATTTTTTGATTAAAATAGAAGGCTTTCGAATCTTCGGCAAATGGCGTTGCGATAACCATAGAATTCTTTGGTTCATTGTATAGGGTAATGTCACAATGAAAATCTTTGCCTTTATCGAAATTTTTCATTGAGCATTTCAGTCTTCTTGTGTTATTTTCATGTAAGAATTCCATGTGAATGCGTTTATCTTTGTACATGACATTACCTGTTTTCGATGATGAAGGCAGCCTTAACTTACCGAACGTAAATGGTTTAATGATGCTGGTAGTCTTAAATCTAGCATTATTAAAATCTAGTATAGAAACACTTAACAGCCCCATATAAGAATTATCCGCCACGGTCAAAGCCACTGCATGGTCATCGTTCGCAACCAAATAGTAGTCCCATTCTTTTATTCTATAGGAACGTGCTTTTATGTCCTCTCTTCGGTATTCAAGAAGCATTTCTGTGGCGTACCCCTTATCATTAAGCTCGCCCCTATCATTTAGCAGCCTTTGTGCTTTTGTTATTCTCCTTTGCATCCCATTCACATCCCTCGTCCATCACAAAAAATTATTGTCATCTTTGCAGGTATATTTTCTTGCAATCCTTATTCCCTGATTTTCACAAAATCTATGAGTTCCTTGAGTTCATTGGTAAATCCTTTTACTGCTCGCTCGCCCACTACCGTAACAGGGACCCCTAAAAAGCCAAATTTCTCCACTTCTTTTTGATAGTCTGATTTCAACGACACATCCCTTACTTCAAACGGAATCCCTTCTTGCGTGAGAACCTGTTTGACTAATGTACATTCAATACAATCATTTGTCGTATAGACGATGACGTGTTTATTCATAAATAAGTCCCCTCTATATCCATATTTTTAAAACAGTATTCTTATGTAAGTGTTCATATGAAATAAAAGCACCAGAATTGACGTCATTCCGACATCATAACTCGAGAAATGTCTGAATATGCGCTTTCCCAAGCAATAATGCGAAATTTCCTCCTTCAAAAGTACACTACTATTCCCACTACCATCATAAGAAAGACCCACCCGAACCACAACACACTAAGTATCGCAAATACAAAATAAACAGCAAAAGAAAAGGCAAATTGTCCACCTGAGGTGGACAATTTGCCAAAAGTGTCTTTTTATGGTGCCTGACACCATTTTACTATTTCTTCCAAGTGAGCGAAGATTTCTTTGCGGGTGTCGTTTCTTTGGAGGGCGATGTCGATGGTTGCTTTGAGGTAGCCGATTTTGTCGCCGATGTCGTAGCGTGTTCCATCGAAGTTGTATGCCAGGACAGCCTGTTGTTTATTTAGTTCGTTTATGGCATCAGTCAGTTGTAATTCGTTGCCTTTACCTAGAGGAAGTCGCTCCAGGATAGCGAAAATCTCAGGCATTAAGATATAACGTCCCATGACGGCAAATGCCGACGGAGCCTCTTCTGCCTTAGGTTTTTCCACTAACGCATCAATGGCATATAGGTCTGGCTCAATCATTGCACCCTTCGGCTTAATGACGCCATATTTACTCACTTCATGTTCCGGAACCTTCTGTATCGCCACAACCGAACTATTATAATACGTAAACACCTTAATCAGCTGTTTTAAACAAGGATCCTCTGCCAGCACAATATCATCACCGAGCATAACTGCAAATGGTTCATTACCAATAATATTTTTGGCACAAAGGATGGCATCCCCAAGTCCATTTGGTTCCTTTTGGCGAACATAATAGATCTTCACTAAACTGGATATTTGCTGAACTTTCTCCAAATCTATTAGTTTATTTTTTTTAAATAAGGTATCTTCGAGCTCATAGGATTTATCGAAGTGATCCTCTATTGACCGTTTTCCCCTGCCGGTTATGATAATAATTTCCTCAATCCCCGACGCTGCGGCCTCTTCAACAATATATTGAATGGTAGGTTTATCAACAATCGGAATCATCTCCTTTGGCACGGCCTTGGTTGCTGGCAAAAAACGTGTTCCGAGCCCCGCAGCTGGAATAATGGCCTTTCGGATTTTCATAAACTCCCCCCCTTCTAAACCATTTCTTACTTTTCGTCTTCAGGATGCAATGGCCGATATACCTTTTTTAAAAATCTATGCATCAGCTGCGGCAGAATGGTTTTCCTCCTTGTTACCATCGTGGTAACAATCGCCTTTTTCTCCTCTTTCGAAACCATCCACTCATCAGGGATGAGCGAGACAATTTCCTCTATTAAAAGAATCGGCATCGTTTGGATCAATTCAAGATGTTCCGTAAAATCCTGTTCATTTTCAATAAATTGTGCCATTAATTGATGTGTGGCACTTTTCAATACCTCTACTGGCAAATCTTCCAAATCAGCATGCAGCCAATTGTAGGTTCCGAAGATTTCTGCTTGATCAATCATCCATACTTCGTACCGATCTCTCACTACCTCTCGCAAAAGAATATTTTTGCGAGTCCTGTCCTGGTTACACAACCAATAATCCAACAAAATGATTCCTGCCAGTGATTGATGGTTCACAATATGGGCTACATTTGAAACTTGATGTCCATTTTGGCAATCAGGGACGTACAAAGAGGCAAATTGGTAGCGGGTTTGAGGCGCCTGCGCCTGCGATAACTCAGGAACCTGCGAAGTAAATTCTTGAGTAATATCCACTAAACAAGCATATGGCACTGGTAATCCAAGATATCGTGCCAAGCAATACCCTACCCACTCATTCGGCAGCGTTTTTTCAAAACCAGGTTGGAAAAATTTGACCACATAATCCTTACCATCGTTGAAAGTGATTAAATGAGCATTTGATTTCCCTTCCAATTTCCTAAGATACGAGGTGGGTTTAATCATCTTGCCTCCCGCCCCCATCATCACCAAATTTTTTTAACAATTGAATATACTCATCGGCCACGGCTTCAATCGAGAAGTTTTGCTGAACATGATTAATTGCAGCCTGAGACATTCGTTGTTGGACATTCAGGTCATCTAAAATCCGATATAATTGCGTGACTGCGTCATCGACATTTTGTCCGCGAAAAAGCAGACCCGTCTCGCCCTCCACAACTATTTCTGTCACGGGCATCATTCTAGAAGCAACGACGGGAACTCCACAGATCATCGATTCAATAAACGTATTGCCAAATGATTCGGACTTTGTTGTCGCAAGGGTACAGCCTCCGGATTGGCGAATTTTAGCATACACATGTGGCATTTGCTGATAAGGGATAACTGGAAACCATTTGATGATGTCGGTGAGCCCTTCTTCTTGCCAGGTGGTTTTAAATTCCTCACGCTGGACACTTTGGGCACCGCCGATAATCCAAATTTCAATATCATTGCGCTCCCTTTTAATCTTTTTTGCCACTTCAAGTAGCATCGGCCAGTTCTTACGTTTGTCCAATCTGCCAATCCAGCCAATAATTTTTTTCTCATCTGACACCGCAGGGGCTGTGTGATAATCGATTTCTTCAGTGGGCAATGCCCGGAAAAATGTGGTGTCGACACCGTTGTAAATGACATCAATCGGGACATCATTTGTTAAAATGGACACTAACCGCTTTTGATAATTTGACGGAACGATAATTAATTCCGGCTGAATTCCTTTAAATGTGGTAAGGTGTGGCATGAGCTTAATCAGCTCCGGGGTACGTGCTTCGATAATAACCGGACCTTGATAGTTAGCCTTTCGGAGCCATTTATAGGCTGCACCTGTATCGACGACAATGATGGCGTCATAGGAATTATTTTTAATAATATTTATAATCTTTTTTTCATCCTTCGTTAAATAAACGGGTGCAACATCCTGCATGATGTGCAATCCGCCATGATCCGTCGTGTATAAAAACTCGGTATCAATCCCCTGCTGTTTAAAATAAATCGAGCGGTTTCTCCATCCGGCATTAACCCCGCCTACAGTGAGGAGCCGCCAGATTACTAAAACTTTCATTTAGACTACTCCTTATATATTTTTTGGACCACCTCTTACTTAAAAAATAATTAATGACAGTTAGCTGTGATGGCGCTTCCTATTCTTAGGACGATTTTTGCGATCCCGTTCATGGTATTTTTCTCCCTCAAATCGTTTCCTGTTGTGGTCCTTATCATCGTGACGGCGGCTTTCACCGACAAAACGCTTACCTTCTTTACGATTCTTATCCCATCCCTTATCTCCTAAGCGAACACCATCACGGGAAAATTCCATCTCACGGGAATCCCAATATTCATCTATTTTTGCCATGACAGTATCCGGATCCTTCCCCCGTGCAAGCATGGTTTTGACCCATTCTTCTTTAAATACCTTATGGACTAATCCTTGTAGCTGGGCCACATATTTTTCCTCATCCTTTGTTGTGAGCAGTTGTTTACTTAAATTTTTCAACGATTCCTTGTCTGGTTTTTCCGGCAGTAAGATTTCGTAAATCTGATGAGAAATCTCTTCCATGCGGATATAGTGCAGCCACTCTTCATACACATCAGGCGCCATTGATTTAACATGTCCTAGAAAGATGGCCTTATTTTCTTCACCTAGTGACGTTAATAGTTTCCGTGGATACGGATAGACACGGTCACGCCATACTGTTCTCGCCACATCAATGACTTTCAAACTGCCATCCGGCTGCAAGTAAATCTGTCGTTTATGATGGTCAATCCGCTCATAGCCAATTTTTTTAAACGTAATTAACATGATAAGTAGTCTTGCAGACAGTGATTCTGTGAGCGGCTGGGATTGTAAATATTCACGAATATCCACGCCTCTAACAATATCCATAGCGATATAGAGTGGCCCTTTTGCATGTATTTTTGGAAAAAGATTCGTATCTTTCCCAAGAGATAAGGCATAGTGTTCTCGTTCACAATCCTCTTCATTACCGAATACCTTCACACAAATATCCTCAGAAACTTGGAATACTGCACCTTGACGGCCTTTCCCCAGCATGCTTAATGGGGAATTGTTTACCACCTCGACATCGGCATTGACTTGATTTTGAACTTTAATATCTTTTAACCAGTTATTTAATTGATTAATATCCACATTTCTCCTCCTTGTTTAGTATAAATCATAACAACAGCAGTTAATCCGAAAGATGATTTGCTGCTTGTCTAAATGAATGACAAGAAAAACAACGAATCTCACTTATTGCCTACTATAGTTAATTCAAGTAAGGTCGAAAATGTTAAGGCATGCGTCTAAAAATCAAAAAAATGGACAACGATGATTGCTATCGTTGTCCATCCATAATTAACCAATTGGTGCCTGACACCTATCTCATCATTACCCCTGTGAGAAAAGTTAAAAATACGTGTGTGCCGAGTTTTACGGTTGGCTGCACGTTGCTGTCTTTTTGTGGGTCGAGACAGACGATGTCCATTGCCTTGACTTTTTGATGCTTGGCGACGGCTAGTACCCCGTCTAGTAGTTCTGCTGTTGTCATGCCCCCCGGCGTTGAGGCCGGTACCCCTGGAGCGTAGGCAATATCAAGAACATCCATGTCCACCGTCACATAAATCGTATCCACCTTTTCTGACAATGCTGCTAAACACGCAAGGACGGTTTCCTCAATCCCCTTTTTCCGTGCCTTTCTTAGTGTAATGTAATTGACACCATGCTCTTCAGCATACATCTTTAAATCCTTTGTATTGAAGAATCCGTGCAAACCGATGTTGTACATATCGGAACCCTTTACAACACCACTTTCAATCAAATTCCGCATCGGGGTCCCGTTAGAAGGACCATTATCCGACAGATCCCGTAAATCAAAATGGGTGTCAAACTGGATAATTCCAATTTTTTCGTCAGGACTGGCCTGGTGCATTCCTTTCACCATCATCGCTGTAATCGAATGATCACCGCCAATTGCGCATACCGTTGAAGTCGGGAAATGGTCTTGGATTGCAGCAGAGGCCTCAATAATATTGTCATGACAGCGGCGAATATCGGTAACATGCATCGGAACGTCGCCAACATCAACCGCCACCTTTGATGATAGATCCACACCCTCGTCCAAATTATAGGTGGTAAACCCCTTCCAGGCACGGCGAAAGGCATCCGGAAATTCGGAAGCACCCGAAGCGCTTATCGATGAACGGGAAAGTGGGACGCCGACTACTACAAAATCGACATCCTTCCTTTTTTCAGGATCCGCTTCAGCTGTTAGTGGCTGAATCCACTCGTGGACCTTAACCGCGTCATCAGCAGCCTCAGGTCTAACCCAAGTAAAACTTGGCGGATTTAGTTTAGGATAGAGAAAGCTCTTCAACTATATGACCTCCTCTAACAACCACCTGACCATTTTTCACCACTATATCCGTATGGTTCACCCCATAAGAGTATTGCAGCTTCATATAATTCTCGATGTTAAAAATCGTCACATCGCCTTTTTTACCCACTTCCAAACTGCCAATCTCCTGGCCGCGATTAAGCGCATGTGCTGCATTAATCGTAGTCGCGGTGATTACCTCTGCAGGTGTCATTCCCATTTTTAAACAGCCAAGATTCATAATAAATGGCAAGGAAACAGTCGGTGATGAACCTGGATTGCAATCTGTCGACAGCGCTACCGGTACCCCAAGGTCAATCATTTTCCGGCCATTTGCGGATTCAGCCATTAGAAAGTAAGCTGTCCCAGGCAGTAATACCCCGACCACACCTTGTTCCGCCATCGCCCTCATCCCTTTTTCTGAAGCTTTTAACAAGTGATCAGCAGAAATGGCGCCAACCTCTGCTGCAAGCTCTGCCCCTTCATAGGGCTCAATCTCATCGGCATGAATCTTTGGAATTAACCCGTGGCGCTTTCCGGCCTCGAGAATCACCCGTGATTGCTCAGGTGTAAAAACGCCATGCTCACAAAACACATCGTTAAAATCCGCAAGTCCGAGCTCCGCCACCTTTGGAATCATGTCTTCTACAAGTAACCGAACAAACTCATCGGGATTTTCCTTATATTCTTTTGGTACTGCATGTGCCCCCATGAAGGTCGAAACGACATCAATCACATGTTTCTCATTCAATTGTTTCGCTACTTCCAGCTGCTTCAGCTCGGTTTCCCATTCCATTCCATAACCGCTTTTTGCCTCCACTGTCGTGACCCCGTGGCGCAAGAATTGATTTAACCGGCCAAAGCTTGCTTGAAAAAGCTCCTCGTGTGACGCAGCCTTTGTCGCCCTTGTTGTCGCATGGATGCCGCCGCCCGCATTCATGATGTCCATGTACGTTGCGCCCTGCAGCCGCATATTAAATTCATTTTCCCTGCTGCCGGCAAAAACCAAGTGGGTATGCGGGTCAACGAGACCTGGTGTGACAAGCTTCCCACTAGCATCTACCACTTCTGCTTCACTAAGACGACCTTCGAATTTTGCTAAAAGCTCTTCATCCGTACCCACCGCTTGAATGACACCATCTTCAATCCACACACTGCCATTTTCAATAATGCCAAGCTCAGACATCGCTTCCTTTACAAGTGGAGCTTGTGAACTCCCCTGCAACGTAACGAGCTGATTCGCATTTCTGATAAAAATTACTTTACTCAATGCCAACATCCTCTCAGTCTATTAGTCTTGTTGCAACATCGGCATGTTGATGCCTTTTTCTTTTGCCGTCTTAATCGCTAGGTCATAACCGGCATCTGCATGACGAACAACGCCCATACCAGGGTCTGTCGTTAATACGCGCTGTAAGCGAACCTCTGCATCCTTCGTCCCATCAGCAACAATAACCATACCGGAGTGCTGTGAATACCCCATGCCAACTCCACCGCCATGGTGAAGTGAAATCCAGCTTGCGCCGCCAACGGCATTGATCATTGCATTCAAAATTGGCCAGTCGGATACAGCATCACTGCCGTCTTTCATGGCTTCTGTTTCACGGTTTGGTGACGCTACAGATCCGGCATCTAAGTGGTCACGGCCGATGACGATTGGAGCAGAAACCTCACCAGAAGCAACCATATCATTAATCAATTTACCAAAGCGGGCACGATCGCCAAACCCAAGCCAGCAAATACGAGCTGGAAGGCCTTGGAAGGCAATTCTTTCTTGTGCCATTCTTACCCATTTGCAAAGATGCTCATCATCCTTGAATTCTCGTAGTAATGCCTCATCAATTTTGCGAATATCTTCCGGGTCGCCAGAAAGTGCTGCCCAGCGGAACGGTCCTTTTCCTTCGCAGAACAATGGACGAATATATGCAGGAACAAATCCAGGGAAATCGAAGGCATTTTCTACTCCCTCATCCTTTGCCACCTGACGGATGTTGTTACCGTAATCAAATGTAACGGCACCCTTTTCCTGCATTTTCAACATTGCCAAAACATGCGCGGCCATACTTTGTTTGGAAAGTTCGACATACTTTACTGGATCTGCCTGACGTAATTCGGCCGCTGCTTCTAAAGAATAACCAACAGGTACATACCCGTTAAGCGGATCATGGGCAGAAGTTTGGTCTGTTAACACATCCGGGTTGAAGCCTTTTTCAATCATCGCGGGTAAAACTTCGGCTGCATTTCCAAGTAAACCAATCGAAAGCGCTTTTCCAGCTACCTTCGCCTCATGCGCCAATTTCAATGCCTCGTCAAGATCATTTGTTTTTACATCGAGGTATCTTGTTTCAATCCGACGATCGATTCTGGTTTCATCGACATCAATGGCAAGACAAACACCATCATTCATGGTTACGGCTAATGGCTGTGCCCCGCCCATGCCACCAAGACCGGCCGTTAATGTAATGGTGTGTTTTAATGTACCGCCATATTCCTGACGAGCAAGCTCAGCAAACGTTTCATACGTCCCTTGGACAATCCCTTGGCTGCCAATATAAATCCAGCTGCCGGCCGTCATTTGGCCATACATCATCAAGCCCTTTTTATCAAGCTCATGGAAATGCTCCCAATTCGCCCATGCTGGTACAAGGTTAGAGTTTGCTAGTAAAACCCTAGGTGCATCCTTATGCGATTTCCACACGACAACCGGTTTACCTGATTGAATTAACAGGGTTTCATCCTCTTCCAGTTCTAAAAGCGTTTTCACAATCGCGTCATAGGACTCCCAGTTACGTGCTGCCTTGCCAATTCCGCCATAAACCACTAAATCCTCCGGTCTTTCCGCAACCTCCTGATCAAGATTGTTCATTAACATCCTTAGTGCAGCCTCTTGAATCCAGCCCTTTGCATGTAATTCCGTTCCTTTATAATTCGTAATAACTCGCTTATTTGCTATATTCGCTTCCACTTTTACCACTCCTTAGTTTTTATTATATTCTTATTATAAAAATATAATTTTCTGAAAAGTAGGGATAAATAAACAGATAAAGGATAAAATACACAGGTTTCCCTTCATTTTTTTAGAGTTTTATTCTTTAAAGTGATACTTTTTTTATAAAAAGATACTTTTCCTAGAAAAAAGAGAACAGTTACACTAAACTGTCCTCTTGCCACTTTTATTCCATTCCGGTTTTTGCAAGCGAAATTCCCTCGGGGTCATTCCAGTTAGTTCCTTAAACATTCGACTAAAATAATTGGCATTTTGGTACCCCGTTAACATGGAAATCTCTTTAATTGGCTTTCTTGTTTCGATTAATAATCGTTTGGCTTCCTTCATTCGGATCCCGGCCAGCACCTCGGTAAAACTTGACCCGGTTTTCGTAATGAGCAAATGACTAAAATAGGAGGGATTGCGATCGACAAATTGAGCAACATCTTCGAGTCTTAGTCGACTATTGGAAAAATTCGCCCTCATATACGATAGGCCCATTTCAATCGGATCCTGTTTCACGTTTTGCATGTTACTTTCGGCACCGACAAACATCTTTTGGCTAAATAAAATGAGGTTTTGCACTGTTCGATACAGAACCGTATCATATAAAATCGAGTTAAAAATAGTTCGGTATTCTTGTTCATAACTTACATCGTCATTGAGATGGCAGGTTTTCATAAATCTTCTGACTTGTGCCAATATACTCGTTAACCGGATTCGGACTAATCCCGGATCCGGATAGGGATCAGATAAGTGAAGAAATTCAGCATAGAGCCACTTTTTTATTTTTTCCATATTGAGGTTTGTTAGCATATCGACCCATTCTCGTTGTTCAGGTGGTGTTAAAAAAGGATCCATATGCCCCCATTCCGGTGAAAACTCTAATTCAACAACTTGCCGGTAGCCTTTATAATAGGTGAATTCCAGCATTTTCCTCGTTTGCAGGTATTTCTGATTAAGGCTTATCGCCGAGGAGTTCCCTTTATGTACAACAATTGCCAATGGATCGGAGTACTCTTCCTCCCACTTTCTCATTGCTTTTTGGCATTGCTCCGTCATGTTACTACACGTTTCCTTGAATAAAAGCACCACCATATCGCTTAGCGCGAAAATGCCGTGGCTGTCTATAAATGGATATTCGGTAATAAAAGAATAGAGCGTCGGGACCATTTCAACACTTTCAGTCTGAAATGCCGCTATTTTAACCTGGTCTGTTGTTGCTCCCTGCTGTGAAAGGAATAATCCTTCATAAGAAATATCTTTATGTGATGGCGAAAGGTGGAAGCCCGTGGTCTGAATTTTGGTGCTTAATCTTCTGGATGCTTTTTGGAAGGCCAATTTTACCTTTGTTGCAGAAAAAGGTTTTATCATTAAATCTAATGCTTGCATATCGATTGCCAAGCGAGCCTTTTCAAAGGTAGCTTCCGCACTTGAAAGAAGGAGGATTGGATCATAAATGCGCATCAGGTCACGAAAGCCAGACCATTCCTCTTTGCTAATCATGTCGAGCTCCAAAAGAACAATATCAGGGGATTCCTTTTCAAACCGAACAATAAAATCTTGATAGTTTGCCGCTAAAAAAATAGCCGAGACCGGAATGGAAGATGTTTTTAATAACCACTTTAACCCTTCCCGCTCATTCAAATCGCGATCAGCAATCAGCCATTTACCTTCCATATTGCTGTCACCCCTTTATCTGTGGTCGAGTGAACAAAATTGCCAGACCTAACCCGAAGATCGCAGCAAGGAGATATGTCGCCCCTATTGACTGTGCCAAGAATTTGATCATTCCACCGTAACGGTCATTCGCGATGCTTACCAGGGATCTCTGAAATACAGGTTGATAGAGTAAAAAATAGGGAATTAGAACGAGTGGAACCGCAAACCAATTCCGCCCGAGAAAATATTTCGTTAACAGAAAACCAATGACTGCAAATAAAATAGCAAATCCGTAAACAAATACATTTATGTACTGCAACGCTCGACTCGGCTGATCTAAAAAAGCTAAAACAGCTAAACAAATCATCCAAAAAAACGCCATCAAAATAGACACAACCTGCGACTTAACTAAATACTTCATAAACTTCACCTCAATGGTGCCTGACACCATAAACTGTACTACTACTATAATAATACGATAAAAGGACAAAGGGAATCCAGATTGAATCCCCTTTGTCCTTTTTATTGTCTAGCTCCAGGGCGCTTGTGCTTTTCTTGTTTAGCCTACGTTAAGCCCAAAGTCTGTAGCAATGCGGCCGAGCCCGCCTTGGTAGCCGGAGCCGACGGCTGAGAATTTCCATTCGCCGTTATGGCGATATAGCTCACCAACGATGATGGCTGTTTCGATGGAGAAATCCTCTCCAAGATCGTACCGAATGATTTCTTGATTTGTTTCTTCATTAACAATCCGGCAGAAGGCATTGGATACCTGTCCAAAGTTCTGACCACGAGCCTCTCCATCATGAATGGTAATCACAAATGAAATTCTCTCCACTTGCGCAGGAACCGCGGACAAATTAACTTTCACTTGCTCATCGTCACCGTCGCCTTCACCCGTACGGTTATCACCTGTATGTACTACGGAACCATTTCCGCCCTCAAGCTGGTTATAGAAAACAAAATCTTTTTCCGATTCACACTTTCCGCTGGCATTCAATAGAAAAATGCTGGCATCCAAATCAAAATCGCTCCCGCCGTCATAACGATTCGTATCCCAACCAAGTCCAACCACTACTTTGGATAACCCGGGATTTGTTTTCGTTAAGTCTACCTTTTGACCTTTAGATAATGAAATTGCCATATTAACACCCTTCCCTATCTTTTAATTATTCTTACTATCCAAATAATAGATAGCTACTACCATCGTACACTCATACCCTGTAAAATTCACGTGAGTTGCTGTTTTGAAACCCAAAAGTTCCAATACCTTCCTTAATTGTACAAAAGCTAGACTTAATTTGCCACCATTTTAAAGATTAAAATACGATATAACCTTATTTAGTCAGGTTTTGAACTGCAAAATTTGGGCAAATTATGAGTATTAACCCAAATTGGCAACCTATGCTATAATGAACTGTTAGCAAAACGGGATCAGCCGTTTATTTTAAGCAAGGAGCGATTCTTTTTATGATAAAAATTGAAATACCAAATCCAGATGTTGTGATTACGAAAAAGAGACAAGTAGGGGAACCAGTTGAATCCGTACTAAGCAGTGTATACGGTTTTACCGATTACAATAGAATTCCTCGGGATAAAGGCGGAATTATCTTATTTTTCAATGCCAATGACGATTTACTTTTTGTCGGCAAAGCTAGGAAATTGAGACCACGCGTGAAGCGCCATTTTGAAGATACCGTTTCTCCCATCAAAGCCCATCGCGATGAGGTCAATAAAATTGCGGTAATCGTGGTAGATGAGCCGATGGAAAGAGAAATCTATGAAACCTACATTATAAATACCCTTCAGGCTAAATATAATATCGACAAAGTCTTCTATAAATAAGGTATAAGGAAAAGAGCAGTTTTCAATCGATGAAAACTCGCTCTTTTTTACTTTATTAACTAATATCTCCATACTTTAAAATCATTTCTTTTTCAATATGACTAGCGCGAATGCCAAATCGCGGCTGCTGCCTACCCACTTCTTCACCCAATAATATTTTTATTGCCAGATACGGCAGGTTTATGCCAGAAAGACAGCTAACATGCATCCCACCGCTCATGCGCGGATTGATTTCAAGCAGCTTCGGCACACCGTTGTTATATTTCACCTGGATATTGAATATATAGGGCAATTTATACTCCTGATGGAATCTGTGGGCGAGTTGGATGAGTTCAAGACTTTCCACCAGCTCCCTAACCCTGCCGTCCCCCTTCATTCGGGGAATCGCTGCAAATAATTCATCCTCTGAAGAAACGCAGTCGATACTATATTCCCTGCCCTCTAAATACTCGAGCACCATTAAATCGGGAAACGTTTCCTGTTGACTTAAGATCTCACAGGCATAGTTATACGGAATTCGATAGCCAATCCCCTGTTGGAATAGCTGGGGAATGGATTCAATTTTGTCCTTAATTACCCGAAAACCATTTGCCCCCTCACCAATAACGGGTTTGAAACAAACTTCATGCCCTTTTTCCTTAAGTGAAGCATAAGCCTTTTTAAAATCCTCACTATTATTTACCACATAATAATCGGGGATGGAAAAGATCGGCTTCCCATTTGCAAGGGTTTGATAGGCGGCGGCTTTATTGTCCATCGTTTCCATTAGGACAGCATCAGGACAAACGAGAACGTTCACACCCATTGCACTGAAATCTGCCAGCCGTTTCGATATCAACACATTTTCTTTCCGAGGGATAAAAATATTGATCTGGTGCTTTCTGCAAAAGTCCAGGCAAAATTCGATATAGTCATTCCCGGAAATATCCGGCTCGACATAGGCGAAATCACAATTTTGTAAATACAATGCATCTTTATTTGGATGCGTTCCATAAATGATAAATTTTCGCTGGTCCTCGTTGTCACGAATCATGTCTATATAATGCGAAACCGTGGTAAACCATCGATTAAACCAAATCTTCATGTGAAACCTCTTTCATGTTGTAGTTATATAAGACCTTTTCCATTATGGGCTAACATCATAAAATTTATAATCAAAATCCCTGATAATGATAAAGAGCAATGGAAGTAGTGCATCATTTACTGCCGCTTTATAAAAAATAAAAACGCTCCTGCCAAAGCAGAAACGTTGATTGTGGAAATGAGTTCCTTAAAATCCTCGCCTATTATCTCACCAGATCGACACCTAAACAAAGCTTTTGACATGATTCAAGCGAGAAGCAAACTCCATAATGGCTTCTATATCCAATTTTGTTTGGTCGGACATGACCCCGTCTACCTTTTTCACTACTTGTCTTTCAAAAAAGTTCATTTTAGACACGATAAATTCTCCGCCGAACAGGCCCATTGCAACGGAATTCTTACGCAAATCCTGGGGAAAGGCATGATTAAACTGTTCAATGGCTGTCTCACCATCACGCATGCAAACCAGAAAAAGACCTACTTCCTTCTCTAAGAGCTCATCATGATGTGTTTGGATAAACTTTTTTATTTTCCTTTGAATCTGCCCGGCGTGAATCGAGCCGCCAATGATGACCCGATCAAAATCCTTTAGATCAAACAGCGTTTTCTCCCTTTTTAAATCGACTGATAAAACGCCTCCCTCAAGATTCTCGCATAATAATCCAACCGCTTTTTCAGTAGTCCCATGGGATGAGCAATAAACAATTAAACTATTCACGTCCAATTCCCCCTTCCTTTACTCCATTATAAATCCCATAACAAACAGCAACTGCGTTAATATTGGCAATATTATTACAAATAAACAGTTTCTTACACCATTTCCATCCTTTGCATCATTTAAAAGCTCCACAGCTTATTAATGGTGTCAGGCACCATTTGCAAGGAATACAATGTAGAAATGAGGAAAAGCGAGGTGGTGTTCATGGGTTTAATAGAGTTTCCCTTTATTCTCTCTGGGCCGATTGTTCGACGGGTTGAGCCTGGAAGGGTGTTTATTTGGATTGCTACTAGCGGGAAATGCGCTATTGAGGCAGCCTTTTATCAAGTCACGAAAACGAGCAGCAACAAGAAATTTGATTATCAACTACTGAGTACCAGTAGTGAACCTCAAACAGTAAGAGTCGGAAAACAGCTATTTATCCACCTAATAAAGGTTGTCCCCTTGAACGGAGATTTTCCAACGGATACGTTAATTGGGTATAACCTGCAATTTACAACCAGTTCAGTACAGCATGATTTCCAAAGCCTCCACTTACTTTCCCCGGATCATCAGCAGTCCATCGTTTACGGAAAGCTAAAATACCCCACCTTTCAAATAAAAAGTGGGAACAGTCCGAGCAATATTCTCTATGGTTCCTGCCGAAAACTCCATGGTGAAGGAGAAGATACTCTTTTACGCGCAGATGCCATTCTGGCCCAGGAATATGAAACAACTTGGAAGCGACCAGATTCCCTCTTTCTAATGGGCGATCAAATCTATGCCGATGATGTTGCCGATCCCCTTATTCTAGCTATTTCAACCCTCAGCCATGAATTAATTGGGCAAAGGGAACCGTTGCACCAACTGGAAAGTCGCCTCAAACAAACACCATTCACAACCACTCTTTATCAAATCAATGGTAGACAATTTATCATGGAAAACCTGGCCCAATTTACCTCCGGCCATGCCCATAACCATCTTATCGAATTTGGCGAATTTGCTGCCATGTATTTATTGTCCTGGAATCCCGAGCTTTGGGCAGCAGCGCAGGCCCATCAATTATTTGAATCCTTTGATGGTGCTTTGGAGAAAAATCTGCTCCATTTTACCTTTCCAAATGAAGAAAAGGTTAAGAAACAACATAAAACGGAACGAACGAAATTAAAAATGCGTTTTCACGATCAACAGGAAGCCATCATCACCTTTCATGAATCCCTTTATAAGGTTCGAAGGCTGCTCGCGAACATCCCAACCTACATGATCTTTGATGACCATGACGTCACCGATGATTGGAATATCACAGGTAATTGGAAAAGAAATGTCCGCAGATCGCCATTAGGCAGCCATGTGACAGCAAATGGCCTCGCAGCCTATTGGGCGTTCCAAGGCTGGGGGAATGACCCTGATTCATTTGATGCTGATTTTATTGAAACAATGGCGTCCTATCATAGAACCCTTAGAAAAGGAACCCATCATTCCACAACACACGATAATTGGCTGCAGCAATTATGGAATTTCAGTTCCTGGCATTTTATTGCTCCCACACATCCTAAAGCTGTATTTCTTGACACTCGGACACAACGGGAATACCGTTCCGAACCAAAGCGGGTGCAATTTGGTCATACCATGAAGGAAACAGAAGGCTGCCCGCAGCTCATCAACAAAATTAGCTGGGCGCGCATCACCCAAAAGCTACAACAAAGCGACTGGAAAGCTGGAAGTCCCGTCATCGTCGTTTCTGCCACACCTGTTTATGGCATGGGGTTAATTGAATCCTTTCTGCACAATTACGTCTATCCGTTTCAAGTTATTGGCGTAGAAGTGCAAACCTCATTTGATTTCGAGGCATGGAAATACAACGGGGAAGGGTTCACACACTTTCTGCAACAGACTGCCAAGTGGAACCCATCACAATGCATCATTCTTTCTGGTGACGTTCATTACGCCTCGGCGGTCAAAGCCACTGTCACATTTTCAGATGGAGGAATGCTTCCGATACAACAATTTACAAGCAGCCCGATAAAAAATATGAGTTTCAGTGGGGTTTGGGGGCTCTTAATGAAAATGGTTATTAATGTAAACTCTATCAGTAGGAAAAAGAATGATATTTACCGTGTGTGTGACCCATCATATACCATCACCCATCTAGATAAAGAAAATGTCCATGATGCCACGTATTTATGGAAGGATCAATTACGATACCAACGATTAAAAAAAGAATCCATCATCGAAACCAATAATAATATCGGCCTCATTACCATTTTGGATAACGACATCCAACATATTTTACTCAAGTGAAGGTCAGCTTCCAGACCTTCCCTTTTCAAAGGTGTTCCGAACAAAATTCCCGATTTCCCAAATTGCTTTCTTGGCTTCAGGTAAGGCATCCCCGCCAATTTGCCAAACATGCCACATTCCCTGCCAAATTTTCATCCTGACTGGGACACCTGCTTTCCTGGCCTGAGCTGCCAGTGTTTCAGCATCACTTTGCAAAATTTCATGGTTGCCAGCCTGGATGAACAAGGGCGGCAATCCTGAAAGGTCAGCGTAAACAGGTGAAATAAGCGGGTGGTCAGGGGCTTCTTTTCCGGCATACATATGGACAGCTTCCCTAACCGCTTTCAAACTTAAATAGGGATCAAGCCCTTCATTTTTCCGATAGCTTTCCCCACTGCTGGTTAAATCCACCCACGGTGAGAGCAATACAATCGCAGCCGGCAGCGGCTCGTTCTGATCCCGTAACACCAAGGCCGTTGCAATCGATAACCCTCCACCCGCGGAATCACCGGCAAATATAATATTTGCTGGATCGTAACCCTGATGCAGCAGCCAGCGATACACGGTAACGGCATCTTCAATGGCAGCCGGGAATGGATGTTCCGGGGCAAGACGATACTCCGGGAACAACACCTTCACGCCAGCTGCCTTGCCAATTCTTGCCGCAAGCGGCCGATGAGTATTGGCTGAACAAAGCGCATAACCACCACCGTGTAAATATAAAATGACCTTATCCGCCAATTGGCTGTTGAGTCCGGAAGTAATCCACTCGGCGTACAATCCCTCGATTTCCAGTGGTGTAACCTGACAGTTCTTGGGGAGCTTTCCCAGTCTCCTTGCGGCAGCATCAAGCATTTGCCGCTTTTCATCCATCCCCTTTCCCTTTACACCCTTCCGCAATGTCCTCTTCACCGAAAGCTTTATTGCTTTTTCAAAAAAATAACTTTGAAAACTTGGCATGGTGTCTTCCCCTCTTTTTCTCCAATTATTGCTAATTTCATTATACTAGATAAACCTCGTTCGCCCATCCAGATTTCGGTTTTTTCTGGCAAACGTTCAAAAATTTTGTAAATATTCTGTAACAATTCTTCCATTTCCTCTTTCATATAGTACAATTATCTTAACCAGAACATGTCAAAGCCGGAGGTTAACCATGACTCGACTTACCGATCATTTAATCATCATTTCTTTTGATTGCCTTTCAGCATTAGACTATCCGATTTTAACAGACTTACCCCACTTTCAAACGATCTTAAAAAATGGCACATATGTGGAAAATGTCGAAACAATCTACCCCTCGGTCACCTATCCCTGTCATGCCACAATTGTGACGGGAAATTATCCAAACCGGCACGGAGTCATTAATAATACCCTCCTGCAGCCTGGAAGACCGTCACCTGATTGGAATTGGTATCGTCATTGCATCCATGGAACGACCCTATACGATGAAGCAAAGCAAGCAAATCTGACCACAGCAGCCCTATTATGGCCGGTTACCGGCAAAGCCGGCATCGACTACAATATGCCGGAAATTTTCGCAAACCGCCCATGGCAAAACCAAATTCTAGTTTCACTTATGAACGGGACACCCAGCTTTCAATTGGATCTCAACAAACGATTCGGGCATATTCGCAATGGCCTGAATCAGCCTGAATTGGACGACTTCGTTTTGGAATCAACCGTCCATACGATTAAAACAAAGAAACCAAATTTGGTTATGGTCCACTTTACTGATTTAGATACCCAGCGCCACTACCATGGCTTTTCATCCACTGAAGCCGTCGCGGCCATTCACCGACATAACCAGCGACTCGGCAGAATCTTGGCCGCTCTCCATGAAAGCGGTATCTATGAAAATTCCACAGTGGTGGCCCTAGGCGATCATAGCGCGCTTGATGAAAATAAAGTGATTAACCTAAATGTCCTTTTCTATAACAAAAAGCTTATCACCACAAACCCTAAAGGGAGAGTAATTAATTGGCAGGCTTATTGTAAAAGTTGTGATGGCTCCGCATATATTTACATTAATGACAAACAAGACTCAGCAACAATTCAGGAAGTGAAACAACTGCTAGATTCATTGCTTGATGATCCAACATCGGGCATTGAACAAGTACTTACAGGCGAACAAGCAGCGGCAAAAGGCGCAGATGGTTCGTGTGCCTTTATGCTTGAAGCTAAACGCGGGTATTACTTTTTAGAAGACATGGAGGGGGAGTATATCCAGTCATTTTCCCGTGAGGACGCAGCATCCAATAAAAAGTATACGTTAGCCTGTCATGGCTACTCACCGGAAAAAGAACAGTATGGCACGATTTTCATGGCGGCTGGCAAAGGCATTAACCAAATCACCCTGCCTTCCATCCGTCTCATTGATGAAGGCCCAACATTCGCCAGGCTTCTGGGTGTCAGCTTAGGAAACACCGATGGAAGAGTTATAGAAGAAATGTTGACGATATAAGCCTTTAAAGGGGGAACTTGAATGAGTCGGATGTCGAAGCAAGAAAAGAGCTGGGTATTCTATGATTGGGCAAACTCTGCCTATTCGATTCTTATCACCACAGCCGTTTTTCCATTGTATTTTAAAGCGGCAGCAACCGAGGCAGGACTTGCTGCATCTACATCCACGGCCTACTGGGGGTATGCCAATTCCTTTGCCACACTGCTCATTTCCCTTTGTGCACCTATTTTGGGCAGCATAGCGGATTTTAGGGGCTTTAAAAAGCGATTCTTCACCTTTTTCTTTGCCCTTGGTATTATTTTTACCTTTTTACTCGCCGTTGTACCAAGCAGCCAATGGCTGATTCTATTAATCTGTTACATGGTGACCGTCATCGGTTTTGGGGGAACGAACATTTTCTATGATGCCTTCCTTGTCGATGTAACATCGGAAGAGCGGATGAATCAGATCTCATCGAAGGGATTTGCGATGGGTTACATTGGAAGTACCATCCCTTTCATTCTTGGCATTGCCCTTATTATTTTATCGCAGCAAAGCATGATTCCCATTTCTGTTTCCGTCGCAAGCCAGGCTGCTTTTGCGATTACCGCCCTCTGGTGGGGATTATTCACCATTCCGATGCTAAAAAATGTCAAGCAGATCTATTATAAAGAACGAGTCCCACATCCAATTCGAAATGGGTTTAAACAGCTTTTTGAAACCTTTAAAAAGATTCGGCTTTACCGCCCATTGTTTCTCTTTTTACTAGCCTATTTCTTTTACATTGATGGGGTGAATACCATCATCACCATGTCAACGGCATACGGATCAGATTTGGGCATCACTTCTACTAACCTTTTGATTATTCTATTTGCTACACAGGTAGTGGCTGCACCCTTTGCAATTATTTATGGGAAGCTTGCCGATAAATTTAAAGGCAAAACGATGCTGCTCGTTGGAATATTTATCTATATTGTCATCTGTACCTATGCCTATTTTTTAAAAACGACTCTAGACTTCTGGATCTTGGCGATGCTTGTTGCCTCCTCTCAAGGCGGGATTCAGGCACTGAGCCGATCCTACTTCGCAAGGCTTGTGCCAAAAGATAGTGCAAATGAGTTCTTTGGTTTCTATAGTATCTTTTATAAATTTGCGGCCATCTTGGGGCCCTTCCTGGTTGGATTTACGGCCCAAATGACAGGTAATACCAATAGCGGCGTATTCAGTCTTATCGTTTTGTTCATCATTGGCGGCTTGATTCTCCTCCGTGTACCGGAAACGACGAATATTTCAACCACAAACACGTTATCACAATAAGCATTGAAAGAGCTCACCATTCAGGTGAGCTCTCTCCGCATTATTTTACATCGTAGCCTTGGTCATCAATCGTTTCTTTTATCGTGCTAAGTGATACAACCTTTGCGTCAAATTCAACATCCACTAGGCCTTTATCGAGCTTAACAGAGACCTTTTTCACACCTGAAAGCTCGCCAACACTGCCTTCCACCGCTTTTACGCAATGACCGCAGGACATCCCACTAACATGTAACGTAACATGTTCCATGATCGATTCCTCCCTTATTTTTTCATTAATTTTTGAATGGTGACAAGAACTTCGTCTAAGACCTCGAAATCGCCATCCTGAATCCTCTCGACCACGCAGCTCTTCATATGACCTTCAAGCAAAATTTTCGCAACGCTATTTAACGCCGATTGGGTGGCAGAAATTTGATTGATAACATCATCACAGTAGGTATCTTTTTCGATTAAGCCCTTAATGCCACGGATTTGCCCCTCAATCCGGTTCAGCCTTGTTACCAGATTATTTTTCACTTTATCCGAATGATGACTCTTTCGTTGATCGCCATCATGTGAACAGCATGTATCACCGAGCAGCTCCTCTTCCTTTCTGTTATCCAAGGACATCCAACCCCTTCCATTTTAGCCTTATTATATCATACCCCCGTATAGTAAAGCGATGAACAAATAGAGGTCCCATTCATAAAAAGTAAACCCACCACATGGCAAGCATATGATAGGTCTGATGTTTAATCCATATTTTGAACAATCGTTTGCTGGATATTGCGAATGACATCGCCGCGGCTAATGACACCAACCACATGATTTTGCTCGTCTACTACTGGAAGCTTCTTAAAGTGGTGTTTGGATAAAAGCTCCACAACGTTTTTCATGTCGTCCTCAGGACGGACGCTGAAGATTCCATGCGTTTTAGCAATCATCCTAATTTCCCTATTCGCCAATTCCTTTAAGCGATTGTTCATATCCTCCTTGGCAACATACGTGATAAAACTGAAATAATCCGGGATTCGGCGATCAATTGGCTTAATGGCCCGTAGGATGTCTCCATCTGTTACCATTCCCACTAACGTTCCATCTTTCTTAAGAATCGGTACGCCGCCGATTTTTTTCTCTACCAACAAAGCCATTACATCTTTTATCGAACTTTCTGGGTTTACTGAAATAACATCTTTCACCATAAATTCTCTAACTTTCATGATGATCATCACTTTCCTTCGTATAGGATGGGTTTTATTTTTTCAAAAAGCTTTCTAAAAATGAACGTTTAAAATGGTCGTTAGGTATTAGTCGCTCTTCCATTTCATGGTCTGCTTGTTTGATCACAGCAATTTCCTGATGGAGACGTTCCATCTTCCGATCAAGCTGTGCCGCCATCACCGCTGCATCTTTTAGTTCCTCAATCATATGGTTCGGGACTTCTTTATTGTATTTGTAATAAATCTTGTGTTCTAAGCTTGCCCAAAAATCCATCGCGATGGTCCGAATTTGGACCTCGACATAGGTCAATTCCTCACGGTCGGACATAAAGATCGGAATCTCCAAAATTAAATGAAGACTTTGGTACCCATTTGGTTTTGGATTTTGAATGTAATCCTTATAATCGACAACCCGGACGTCTTTTTGATTGGAAATCATTTTCGCCATCTCGTAAATATCGGAAATAAACGAACAAGTAATCCGAATTCCAGCGATATCCTTCACATTTTCTTTTATCGATCCTAATGATAAATCATAGCCTTTTCGATACACTTTTTTCAAGATACTTTCCGGAGATTTTAAGCGAGATTTTACATGTTCTATTGGATTATAATCATGAATATAATTAAACTCATCTTTTAAGATATTAATTTTCGTATTGATTTCGTCCAAGGCAAACTTATAGGCCATCATAAACCTTGTCAATTCCACTTTGAGTGATTTTAGTTCTTTCATGTCAAAAACGGTTTCAATGTCCAAACGGTTCTTCCTCCCTATTCCTTATTTTCCAATTCGCTCTTCTGCAGATGTTCCAACACCTCAGGGGGAAAAACCATCCGGCAAATCACTCTAGCCAATTCCTGACAATCGACCTTTTTCCCGCTTTGGTTCTGTCTCTCCAGACCATTCTCCACTAACACCATGATCGCCCATGTGACTGTATCTAAGTCAATATCCGGCCAAGTTAATCCACTTTCGCTGGCTTGCTTTAATCCCGAAAGCATCCTGTCATGGATTTTCCTCCTTGCCACACCCAGAACCTCCGCAAGTTCTGAATCTTTCGTCATCAACTCCGGAAGGACACGCTGAAGTCCTAGTTCATTTCGCCTGTGATAATGTGCTTCTAATAGTGACGCTAATACAGTTTCAGGGTCGTTTGTCATCCAGCTTGGTTCTGGGGGAAGGAACTTTTCTAATTTATCTTCTAAAAGGGACATTAACAGCTGCCGTTTATCGGAAAAATAGCGATAAAAGGTTCCTGTCGCTACCCCTGCATGGGCAGCAATTTCCTTAGCTGTTGTCTGCTCGTACCCCTTTGTATTAAATAAAGCATATCCACTTTCAATCAGTGCATTCCTTTTTTGCTGGGCACGTTCCTGTTTAGGGACAAATGGAAATTCACCAACAAGTTTCTCTTCATGATCTGGCATTTGATCACCTCAGTGCTATCATAACACGATTTTTAAAATTGAACCATAGTTCACTTTTTTATTGACAGATCATCAAAATCATGTGATACTTGAACCATGGTTCATGTTGTATTCATTTCAGTTGTTTAACACCCCTTGCAATATAAATGAGTGTAACATGACCAATTTTTTATTCATTTTTTCCATAAAGATTGAACCGTAAAGCAGGAATTTAAATTTTTTATGCGAATAATGTAAAGTATTATTACGCTTTATTTTTTTATATTACTTGCGTTTCAATAATTGAAAGGTGTTGATTAATTTGGCTACTCAAAGTGAATCGAAGAAGATCTCCGTTAATTCAACTATCTCATTAAAGGGAATTGTGAAAGCCATTTTCAACGAAACCGTTCATGTCCAAATAGGCGGGAAAATTATTCCGATACCAGCATCAGATTTCTTGCTTGAAAAACCAACTAAGTAACAGAAAAGCTCATCACTTATGTGGTGAGCTTTTCTCATTTACCTCAACGGCAATATTCCTTTTTTGATAACAATCGCAGCTGGTAATATGGTCATTTACCATGCCCGTAGCCTGCATAAACGAGTAGCAAATGGTTGAGCCAACAAATTTAAAGCCACGTTTCTTTAAGTCCTTACTCATTTTATCGCTGATTTCTGTCATGGCCGGAACATCCTTCATTTCATTGAAATGATTTTGAATCGGCTTGCCGCCAACAAATGACCATATATAGGGTTGGAAGGCTCCGAATTCTTCGACTATCTTTAAAAAGGCCTTGGCATTGGTAACAACTGCATTCACTTTCAGCTTATTCCTAACAATTCCCTCATTTTGTAAAAGCTCGGCTATTTTTTCTTCATCATACAGGGCAATTTTTTCAGCCTCAAAATGATCAAACGCCTGACGGTAATTCTCGCGCTTCTTTAAAATGGTATACCAGCTAAGCCCGGCCTGTGCCCCCTCGAGATTTAAATATTCAAATAGCAGCCTATCATCATAAACGGGCACTCCCCATTCATGGTCATGATAATGAATATATAAGGGATCCTGATTCACCCAACCACATCTGTTCATGTTTAACTTCCTCCATTACGTCGTTAAAATAGACAAGATTTCCCGTGACATCATGGTCCGGATAGATTGTCCGTGCCGCCGCCGTCATACACTATTCCCATTTTATTTCCTTTATTTCCCGACTGGTTCCCCTGCTTTACCCCAATGAGTTTTGGGAAACTCGGTCACAAGCACTCTAATATTCTCTTTCGGAGTATCCAACGTTTCCGCAACCGTGTTCGTTACATTGCAAATTAATTCGGCCACCTTCTCTTTCGGTCTTCCTTCCATCATTTGCACGTTTATTATAGGCATAACGACCATCCTTATCTTCTATATTTCTTTATTAGTCTCTTTTAATCTGTTACGGTGAAAATGACTTCACCTAAACCATCGAATCTACCACTGACAACATCGCCATTTTTCAACATGATTGCACTGGTAATTCCTCCTGTTAAGATGACATCCCCTTTTCGAACCTTATCCCCTTTTCTAGCCAGCATATTTGCCAGCATGGCTACAGAATGTGCCGGGTGTCCAAGAACTGCAGCACCTGCACCTAAATCCTTGATTTCCCCGTTAATGGAAAGTGTAGCGCCAACCAAATCTAGTTCAAATTGTTCTGGTTTCTTCAACGTCGTCCCGAAAATAACTCTTGAAGTGGACGCATTATCTGCGATCACATCCGGAAGGGTAAAATTAAAGTTTTCATACCGACTGTCAATCACTTCAAGTGCTGGAAGAACATACGCTGTTTTTGCCAACACCTGCGCACCTGTTAAACCGGGACCTTCAATGTCCTCACCGATAATAAAGGCAATCTCTGCTTCTACTTTAGGATGAATCATTTCATGTAATCGAACCCGACCGCCATTTTCAATCAGCATATAATCAAACACATATCCATATATGGGTTCTTCAATCCCCATTTGTTTCATTTTTGCTTGACTTGTTAAGCCCATTTTCGGTCCTACGATTCTTCTTCCTTCTTCTAATTTCCTGTTAACAATTTCCTGTTGAACAAGATAGCCCTCTTCCACCGTTAAATCAGGCTTTAGATTTGCCGTGACTTTAACCACTTCTCGTTTTTCTACTTCTGCTAAAATCAAATAATTGGCTATATCTTTAAATTGACTCAAATGATTTCCCCCCTTTTCGACCTATTAAAAACGGACACTAACCTGCCCAATATGCGCAAATCTTGCAGTAAATGACTCACCTGCACGTGCGGGCTCGGCTGCAGACAACGCACCAGAAAGAATCACTTCCCCTGCACGAAGGGGAATATCAAACTCGGCCAATTTATTAGCTAACCAGGCAACACAGGTCGCCGGATTTCCTAATGCAGCGGCCCCAACGCCCGTATTAACAAGTTCACCATTTTTCGTTAATACCATGCCGATTAATTCAAGATCAACATCTTCTAACCTTGTTGGCTTGCCGCCAAGGACATAAAACCCTGATGACGCATTGTCAGCAACAGTATCAGCCAACTTAATCTTCCAATCTTTGATTCTACTATCAACAATTTCAAGCGCTGGGACGACATAATCGGTTGCTTGAATCACATCAAGAGTGGTTACATTTGGTCCACGTAATTCCTTTTTTAATATAAAGGCAATTTCCGCCTCTACCTTCGGCTGCAGGACATTTTCTATTGAAATGCGCCCGCCATTTTCCACGACCATCGTGTTTAACAAGTGACCATAATCCGGCTCATCGACACCAAGCAGGTTCTGCATCGCTAAGGAGGTTAAGCCAATCTTTTTACCGACTACCTTTTGTCCCTGCTCTAATTTTTTGTTAATGTTTTCAAGTTGGATATAATAGGCTTCTTTTACCGTGAGTTCAGAATCAACTGTCGTAAGTGGTGCCGTTCCAATTCTACTTGATTCTGCTTCAGCCAATAGTTCTGCATATTGTATTACTTTATTCGTCAAAACGCTAACTCCCCTTCTTTTCATTTAAAAATATGTAAACATATTATCGCCTTTACTCTTGTTTCTACTTACATCCGTGAATTCCTCCTAAGGGGTAATAATTTTTAGTAAATTCTTAATTGTATAGCAACCCTTGCGAATTTCATATACAACTTAAGTGTACATGATGCTCGTTCCTGCTGATTTTTTACAATCTAATCAGACTAGCCCATTCATGTCCGTACGTAATAGCATACAATACCACATCTAAAAATAATAAAGGCGGAGAGTGGTATGGGATTATATATAAATAGAAGGAATCATCCGGAAGTATATAAAAATGGGCAAGAACTTTACGAGCCAAATCAGCAGGTTTCACGACAAGACTTCTTAGCAGAATTAATAAATGACCAACAAAAGGCTAATGATGCCCTTAATCAAGCACTCGCTGAACTAGGCATGCGCTTTTCCCAAAACGAAGAGTCAAAAGTACATCAGTGGAATCAACTAGACACACAGCTGAAGGATTTAAGGTATCGATTAGAGAAAAATGAGGAAGCCAATCAACAGCTTGCCATGCAAATGAATGAACAACTGGAATTACAAAAGACAGCAGCACTGAAAATGGAGAAACAAGAAGATTTACAAGGTAGTGTGTTGAAGCGTTTAGACAATCAAGACGCACTATTAGACAAATTAGCGCGTCAAGTGAACCATATTCGCTCCATTCTTTTCGAACGGACCAATTATTTAGCGTCAAAAATTGAAGATGGCTATAAAGTGACATCCTCTTATGTCTATAAATTGATGACAGGATCCGAGCAGCCGTTAACATTTTACCTCATGAATCATCAAAAGGAGGAAACCAAGAAGAAAGCGGATCCACTTTAGCCAAAGGAAAAACCGTTCGGAAAAGAAGAACGGTTTTTTATTCCTATTTTGTAAAAATATCGGTTAACACAGGTACAATTTGTTTCTTACGAGAAACGACGCCCTTTAATGTTGCCGTATTATTGACTAGGGTTACATTATAAGCTTTTTCTACCGCTTCAGACTTACGGCCTAGGGCTAACCCAACCGAATCATTTGTTAAGATATCGGTTACGACAAAGAGGAATAAATCCAAGTTTTTCTCTTCGATAATGGTGGATATGGCTGCTTCTAATTCTCCTTGACGGGCTAGAACGTCAGCAGTGTCCACCACATTCACTTGGGCAATTTCGACCTTACTAGTACCCATTTCAAATCCCTTGGCATCAAGGGTTAAAAGCTCAGAAACAGATTTATCGCGCACATCTGCACCGGCTTTTAACATTTCTAAACCATAACTTTCAGCCTCAACACCGGCAATCCCAGCTAATTCACGCGCTGCTGCCACATCTTCTGGTGTGCAGGTTGGTGATTTGAATAATAAAGTGTCAGAAATAATAGCGGATAACATTAATCCGGCAATTTCCGGTTTCATTTCTTTGCCGTTCTCTTTATACATTTTATTTAAAATCGTCGCGGTACAGCCGACAGGCTCGCAGCGGTAATATAAGGGGTCGCTTGTCTCAAAATTAGCAATCCGATGATGGTCGATTACTTCGAGAACGCGAACTTCATTTATATCATTTGCACTTTGCTGACGTTCATTATGGTCCACTAAAATAACGGCGTTAACTTCAGCTGCCACCGCTTCGACCAAACGGGGAATTTCAGCATGAAATTGAGTGAGTGCAAATTGTGTTTCCCCATTCAGTTGTCCAAGACGGACCGGTTCAACATCCCATCCTAATTGCTTTTTTAGATCTGCGTAAGCAATCGCAGAACAAATCGTATCTGTATCAGGATTTTTATGACCAAATATAAGTACTTTTTCCATGTTCCTACTCCCAACCCTAGTAAATTATGTAGGACAAGCCCTTGTTATGGGATTGACCCTAACGAAAATTATATAGTATTCGGCAAAAGGTTTCAAAAAAAAAGATAAATAAACATTATACAAATGAGTGAAAAGAATATCCTTTCTTTTCAAAGCCTTGTCGCAGCCGAAGAATGGCCTTGGAATGGATTTGCGAAATACGGCCCTTTGTCAAATTCAACACATCAGCAATTTCAACTTGGCTTAAACCCTCAAAATAGAAAAGCGTAAGAACCAGCCTTTCATTTTTTGGCATCGTATCAATAAAGAGTGCAATCAATTTCTGCAGTTCACCCTTTTGCATGTGCAGTTCCTGGGAAGGTGACTGATCATCTTGAAGTTGGTCCAATCGATTTTGCTGTTTCCCATCCTCATCCCCATTCTTCATTGGTTCATCAAGAGATAGCAAGGTAGAAAAGGATACAGCCGCCATGGTTTGGTCTACTTCATCAGCCGAAATATTTAAGTAGTGGCTAATTTCCTCTTCCGTAGGGGTTCTCATTAACGATTGCTCTAAATCACGAAAAGCATTATTTAGTTTTTTGGCTTTCTCTCTTAAGCCCCTAGGGATCCAATCCATTTTGCGAATTCCATCCAGCATGGCTCCCTTTATTCGCCATAACCCATACGTTTCAAATTGATAGCCTTTTCGATAATCAAAATGATTGATGGCTTCGAGTAAACCGATATAGCCCAGACTGATTAAATCCTCTTTTGGAATGATTCGCTGCGGGATGCTCATACTCAGCCGGTTTGCTACTCGTTCCACCAAATGTGTATATTGTTTCACCAATTTTTCCTGCGTAAGAGAATCAGGTTTTTCCTGATACGTTCTCCAAAGCAGCAGGTGTGGAACGGTTTCATTGATAGCAGATTTCAACTTGTGATCCCTCCTGGTTTTACGATTTCCTTAAAGTCATTATTTTTTCAAAAAAACCACGGATTCCATTAGAGGATGGAACAGCCTCCTCCATGTCTGGTAAAAACGTATATAAAATTTGATTAATGTTTTTTGATGCTTCACAATTTGGATACGATAAATAAAATGGCGACTGTGCCCTGACAGCTTTCTGGACATGAGCATCCTCCATTAGGAAGCCCAAACTCGTTAATTTCATTTTCAAAAACACATTGCAGGCGTTTTTTAATGTTCTTGACGTTTCCGCAGCCTCGCGATACGATTGAGCACGATTTACGACCAATCGAAATGGCGGTGATTTGGCGGTGAATTGATGAACGGTCTTCATGACAGCATAGGAATCCGCAACCGAGGTCGGTTCTGGTGTCGTGACCAAAATCGTTTCATCAGATGCCAGGATAAAATCAACTAATTCCTTCGAAATCCCTGCACCGGTATCAAGTAAAATGAAATCCGCATAGGATTGCAGTTCTTGAATTTGGTCCATAAAAAAAGCAAGGGCCCTATTGTCCAATCGCAAAAGGTCATTGATGTCCAGTCCACCTGCAATATAATCAATCCCGCCGGCACCTTTTTCAATACAATCTAAGAGATATTTCCGCTGGTGGAGCACATCTGCCAGACTATATTTCGAGGAAGCACCCATGAGAATGTCAATATTTGCAGTAGACAAATCCAAATCCAGGACGACCACCTTTTTTCCGGCCGCTTTCAATGCCAAGGCAAAATTAATCGTGAAATTAGATTTACCGACACCACCCTTACCGCTGGTAATCGTAATTAAGCGAGATGACTGTTTACGCGTTTCTTGAACTTGATAGCGTTGCATATATTCCCTAAGTCTTTGGGCTTGATCCATTTACAAATCATCTCCCACTAAGGAACTAGCAAGCATTGGCGCATCAATGACGGTTATATCCTCGGGTACACTTTGTCCATTGGTTATATAGGCAATGTGATAAGGGTATTTATAGGCAATGTTGAGAATCGATCCATAGTTAGTTGTTTCATCAAACTTGGTTAAGATTAATTTATTGACAGGACTCTCCAAGAACTCGTCCAATAACAGCCTCAGATCCTCATACTTGGTTGTTAAGCTTAAGGCTAAATAATTATCACTTTTAATCGGATGATGCAAGAACTCCGCTACCGATTCCCGATTTTTTTCATCTTTATAGTTACGACCGGTGGTATCCATATAAATAAGGTCGTAATGGGCAAGATTGGTAAGCGCTTGATTGAGCTCTTCACTTGAGCGCGCCACTTCAATCGGAACATTTAATATTCCGGCGTAGGTTTTTAACTGTTCAACCGCCCCGATGCGATAAACGTCCGTTGTAACTAGCGCTACTCTCCGTTTTTGTTTTAAAATTTGTTCCGTTGCCAGTTTCGCAATGGAAGTCGTTTTTCCAACTCCTGTAGGTCCAATGATCTTGATCATTCGAACATCTTCATTTGGATTCGTTGTTTTGGGAATTCTCTTTTCAATAATCCCTTGAATAATGGAAATCATTTCTTTTTCAATTACCTCATCACTGGCATCAACCAGTGAACCATACCTGTTCAGCATGGAATTTATCGTGTAAATCACGATATATTCCAACACTTCATCATCTACTCCTTTCTTTTTCAAGCGATTGATCCACTTGGATAGGCGTGTAGATGATGTATTTCCCTGCTTTTCACTCGTCATAAAGACCATCATCATTTTCCTGAGGTCCTTTATTTCATTGATGAGCTCCGTTTCAGTTTCAACCGACTGAGGCGTTTTAGTCTCAACCTCCGATACTCCCTTTTCAGCCGTCTGTGCATAATATTGATAGAGCATTTGCGGCTTCTTATGAAAAACAGAGTTGTTTTTATCCTCTACTTCTGCTTTATCAACGGATTGACTGTCCATTGTTACTTGTTCACTCTTTTTTTCGATATGAATCTTTCTGCTGTCTAACTCGATAGGTTCAAATTTCTGACTGTCGGGATTACTTTTTTCAACCAGACTTTCTCCTGCTTTTTCAATTAAGCCTAATGCAATCGTACGATGATCTCGTGGTTCTTCCTTCTCGGCAGCATAGGCGGTTACTTCAAATTTTTGTTTTGTAAAAAAACCAAAGAATCCGCCTGTTTTGATTGACCTCGTATTAACAATTATCGCATTATCCCCTAATTGCTGTCTGACCATTTTTAATGCAAGGGGAATGGAATCTGCAACAATTTTTTTTGTCTTCATATGTTGACCACTCCTATACTTTGTATCTCAATGTCAGGCTCAAGCTCTGTATAGGCAAGCACAGGGACAGTGGGCATGATTTTATCAATAAATTGTTTCAAATACATCCGAATGGACGGTGATGTAAGGAAAATAGGCTGACCACCTGCTTTGATAATTCGTTCAATTTGTCCATGCAGTTCCTCGGTAATCCTCCGTGAAACCTGCGGATCCATGGAAAGAAAATAACCGCCAGATTCTGTTTGCTGAATCCCATCAGAAATACCTTTTTCTAATGTTGCCCCAGCCGTTAATACTTGAATGACCCCATTATCCGCATATTGTTCCGTAATTTGCCGTGTTAACGACTGCCGAACATATTCGGTTAACACTCTAGGATCTTTGGTGTATACCGAATAATCTGCCAAGGTTTCAAAAATGGCCCCTAAATCGCGAATCGATATTTGTTCACGAAGAAGATTTTGCAATACCTTCTGGATTTCCCCGACAGATAACAAATTGGGAACAAGTTCATCGACCAAATTAGGATGACTTTCTTTCAAGTTATCAATTAATTCTTTCGTTTCTTCTCGATGCAGCAAGTGGTGTGCGTACTGCTTTAATACTTCCGTTAAATGGGTCGCAATCACAGATGGTGGATCCACAATCATATAGCCCATTAATTCGGCTTTTTGTTTTTCCTCGTTTGTCACCCACACGGCCGGTAAACCGAAAGAAGGTTCAATTACTTGAATACCCTCTATTTCTCCCACATCTGCCCCTTGATTCATCGCCAGATAATGATCTAAATACACTTCTCCGGATGCGATTTTATTCCCACGGAATTTGAGCAAATATTCGTTCGCAGGTAACTGCAGGTTGTCACGAATGCGAATAGTGGGAATAACCAATCCTAATTCAATCGCGAATTGCCGGCGAATCATGATAATTCGATCAAGAATATCGCCACCTTGTTTCTGATCTGCCAATGGAATTAAGCCATAGCCAATTTCCAATTCAAGCGGATCTAGTTGGAGCAGGTTGACTACCTTTTCAGGACTGCGGATATCCTCCTCCATGTCCGCCATTTCCATTTGTTCGGTGCGTAATTCTTCTTTTTTCATCGACCTTTGCATCGTTATGCCGCTAAAAATTAGAATCCCCGCCACCGGTACCGTAAGGAAGAGGCCAATTGGCGTAAATAATCCAAGAAGAAGAATGGTTCCACTCACAATAAATAATAGCTTCGGATAACTGAAAATTTGCTCCATAATATCCGAGCCTAAATTCCCATCGGATGCAGCACGTGTAACGGTAATACCGGTTGCAGTTGAAATGAGTAGTGCCGGTACTTGAGAGACTAAACCATCGCCGACAGAAAGAAGCGTGAAGGTACTAGCTGACTCTGCAAAACCCATACCATGGATGACCATGCCAATAATAAAACCGCCAATGACGTTAATCATTAGGATCACAATGCCGGCAATGGCATCCCCTTTAACAAATTTACTGGCACCATCCATTGCCCCGTAGAAATCAGCTTCCATTTCGATTTTTCGGCGGCGCGTTCTGGCATCCTGTTCAGAAATTAATCCGGCATTCATATCAGCATCAATACTCATTTGTTTACCTGGCATCGCATCCAAGGTAAACCGAGCGGCCACTTCGGCAACCCTCTCAGACCCTTTGGTGATAACAATAAATTGGATAACGACAAGAATTAAGAACACCACAAAACCAACAACAGGGCTCCCGCCGACTACAAAGGAACCAAAGGTCTCAATCACTTGCCCGCCATCCGCCTTAGAGAGAATGGAACGTGTCGTTGATACATTAAGTGCAAGGCGGAATAGGGTGGTCAACAGCAAGGCTGTTGGAAAAATTGAAAATTCCAAAGGCTCTTTCGTATTCATGGCCACCAATAAAATCAACAGTGACACAGAAATATTACAAATCAAGAAGAAATCTAGTAATAAAGTAGGAAGTGGAATGATCATCATGGCAACAATCAAAATAACTACAATTAATACGGATATATCTTTTGCCTTCATGTCATCATCCCCTTATATTTTCCTTCCTGGTAATAAACGTATGCCAATATTTCACCCACGGCATTGAACAGCTCTTCAGGAATCGTCCCGCCTATTTCAACTGAAGCAAATAAAGCACGTGCCAAGGGCCTGTTTTCAACCGTGGTAATCTTATGTTCCTTGGCAATTTCTTTTATTTTTAATGCGATAAAGTCTTGCCCCTTCGCAATCACCTGCGGGGCATCCATCGTGTCAATGTCATAACGGATCGCAATCGCAAAGTGCGTAGGGTTGGTAATGACCACATCAGCCTTCGGCACTTCACGAATCATTTGATTCATGGCCATTTGCCGTTGGATGGATCTTCGTTTTCCCTTAATAAATGGATCCCCTTCAGACTTCTTATACTCATCCTTAATATCCTGTTTCGACATCCGGATTTTCTTTTCAAAACTAAACTTTTGATAGATATAGTCGGCCACCGCCAAAACGATTAAAGATCCCGCTGCAACTAAGCCAATTTGAAGAATCAAAGACCCTATAAATCTAGCTGTATCCCATATCGTTTTTTCGCCAAGAACAAGAAATTGATTTTTTTTCTGCCAGATGACTAAAAAAACAATCACAGCAATAAAGGTAATTTTTAAAATCGATTTTACTAATTCTACTAAGGATCGCACGGAAAACATCCGTTTCAATCCTGACAATGGATTCATTTTTGTAAAATCCACTTTTATTAAAGAAAAATTAAACATAAAGCCGACCTGCATTAAATTGGCGGCAATTCCAGCCACAAGCACCACTAGTAAAATGGGGGCAACCAATTTCCCCGCATCCAACACTAGTTGATTAAATAATAGTTTTGTACTTGTGATTGATAGATCCCAAAGCATATACTCTTGGAAACTATGACGATAGATGGTTAAACAACCAGCGACTAAACTCTTTCCTCCGACCAGTAAAAATCCGAAGCAAAGGAGCAGCGTAATAGCAGTAGATACTTCAGGGCTTTTTGCGACATCCCCTTTTTTTCTAGCCTCACGCCGTTTCGAGGGCGTTGCCTTTTCCGTTTTTTCACCGGAAAATAATTGTAAGTCTAAACGCAGCAGCATGCCTACGCCCCCATTATTTTTAAAATAGATGACATTGAACCGAACATATTCTCAAATAAAATGTTTAATAGATAAATAAAACCTGGCAATAGAACGATATAGAGCGCAAAATGAAGTAATATTTTTAATGGCGGCGCAACAGAAATAATATTCAATTGCGGAACCGTTTTTGCAAGAATACCTAAGGCAACGTCACAAACAAACATGGCACCCAATATGGGAGCGGCCATCATAAAGCCAATCATAAACATTTGCTTTACGCATTCCAAAAGAAAGGCGGACAGCCTGCCATCTATGAAAGCGGGTATGGTATCCTGCAATGAAATCCAATCAAAACTGGCCAAGATCCCCTGAATTAATAATAGATGACCATTCGTTGAAAATAATAGGAGCATGGCAAGAATATTTTTAAATCTCCCTGTTAGTGGTTCTGATAACCCGAAATTAGGGTCAAATAGACTAGCCATGGAAAAACCTATTTGCATATCTAAAAGGGAGCCGGCAAACTGGACAGAATAGAGTAAAAGCGCCGCTGTCATCCCTAACACAATGCCGACAAGAAATTCCTTTAAGATTAATAGAAGCAGTGCCCACTGCGGTAACGTATCAATTGGTTCCTTCACCAACCCGACACAGAGGATCGCAAGGGCCGCACTGAAACCAATTTTGTAAGTTGCCGGTATTTGCCGTCCCGAAAAAACAGGAACCACCACCATAAAGGACGATATCCGGACAAATACAAGTAAAAAGCTCCATAATGTGGAAGCATCCATCGTCATCACCTACCCGACAAATTGAGAAAGATTTCCCAATAAGTGTTCAGTGAAATCAACGACATGTCGGAGCATCCACGCCCCGCAGACAAGCAAGGTCAGAAACACGGCAAGAATCTTTGGAATAAATGCCAAGGTCTGTTCCTGAATCTGGGTGGCTGCTTGAAAAATACTTACCAATAATCCAACGGCTAAAGCGACTCCGGCAACAGGGGCAATCACAATAAGGATTGTGTAAATGGCCTCCTGGGCTATACGTAATACCATTTCAGTGGTCATGAATGACACTTCCTTTTAAAAACTCTTTAGCAGTGACCCGATGATTAGATGCCAGCCGTCAACCAAAATGAACAGTAAAATCTTAAATGGCAACGAGATCATGACCGGTGGCAGCATCATCATCCCCATTGACATTAACACACTGGAAACGATCATATCGATGACCAGAAAGGGAATAAAGATCATGAATCCCATTTGAAAGGCTGTTTTTAATTCACTAATGGCATAGGCAGGAACAAGGGCCGTTAGCGGGATGTCCTCCACCGATTTCGGCCTTTCCATCTTGGCATAATCCATAAACAAGGCCAGGTCCTTCTCCCGAGTATTTTTCGTCATAAATTCTTTCATGGGATCAGTTGCCTTTTTGAAGGCTTGCTCTTGGGTGATTTTCCCCGCCATAAACGGTTGGTAGGCCTCATCATTGATTTGAGAAAAAGTAGGACCCATGATAAAAAACGTCATAAAAAGAGCCAACCCGATCATCACTTGATTCGGCGGTATTTGCTGTGTGCCAAGGGCATTACGAACAAATCCGAGCACAATGACAATTCGCGTAAAACAAGTCATCAACATTAAAATCGCCGGAGCAATCGATAACACGGTTATCAGTAGAATGATCCGGACCGTATTCGAGACCTTATCTGGATCATCCGAGGCTAAATCGAGTCCAGGTAAAAGCGAACTTGCCGGTTCAGCAGCATAGGCAACAGAGATAAACCCGAGCGTAAAGAGGGGAACGAGAATAGCTAACTTCCGTAACATAGGTTACTCCCCTCCTCGGCGCTGCTTCATATTATCTAACTGTTTCTGAAAAACAGAATTCCACAATTTTTTCGTATCTTGGGCCGCCCATTTTGCAGGCGGCTCCTCTTCTTGATTCTCGAGACTTTCGAGTAAATGCTGATATTCTTCACCTTGGGTAATCGTGCGGATGAGTGTGACCGTTTCTCCCACTCCAAGGACATAAATAGTCCCGCCAATCAATACGAGCTGGACAGAACGATTGTTTCCGAGTGCATGGTCTCCCAATGGAATAATCGGTCCATTGGACGGCAATGCCTTGTTCCGCTTTGACAGGAATCGTAATAACACGAACAACAAGAAAATCACAAATGCGAACGATACGATAAATTTAATAAACATGGAGAATATAGAAGGAGATGTGCCACTATCCTTCTCTTTACTTACTGAGTCTTTGGGTGCTTTTTTTTCACCCTTTTGGATAGTGTCATAGACGGAAGGTTCACCGGCGGCAGTTAAACCCGCGGCAAATGTGGTGGTTTGCATGGAAAATAAATAAAAGAACATAGCAAATAAAATCATGATGCGTTTCATGTTGGTTCTCCTTCCTTGGAGTTTCTCTATTTCTCTAAATTCACCGTAATTTGCGCGGCTATTTTTGCGTCTTTCTTGGCAATTTCGGTTAATATTTGTGACCGGTTCGTCGTGCTCATCTGTTTCAATACGTTCATTGCTACTTGTGCATTTGTTTCCATCATCGATTGAATCAAACTTGCTGATTGCGCGGCAGGCATCCCCGCAATTGTTTCTACTAGACTACCTGCAGGATCTACATCATTTTGAACAATTTTTTGCAGCTCATCCTTCAAAATAGCAGGATCCGTATCATTTATTGTTCCGATTTCCTTCAGCAGCATGGTTATTTGTGCGGCCTTTTTGGCATCTTTCATACTTCCAAGTATATTGCTTTGCTGTTCTTGACCTAGCGACGACATTGTGATCGCGGCATCCTCTAAAGACATCACTTCAAACATTTTTGCTGCTTTTGAAGGTGCCATATTTTCATAAATAGCTGCCACTTGCTTCAGTTGATCCTTGTTTTTTTGCGCCGCTTTTTGATCGAGCTGGTTTTGCAAATCTATGTTGCTCTTTTTTAATTGATCAAATTCTTCTTGATTGGACTTGATCTGTTTCTCCAACGAGGCTATTTTTTTCGCTTCCTCTTTCACTTTTTGATTACTATCAAGATATTTCGCTTTATAGTCATCTGACGGAGAAGTCTTTTTTGCATCGTCCTGTGGAGAAGGATCCGGATCCGGCATCATCATACTAATGACAGGGGTGTTATTTCCCCATTCCTGGATCGATTTCCAAACCGGAAAGCCTAACCAGTTAAAAATGAACAGACCAAAAATGGCCAAAAAAAGTAACGGAATAAGCCCAAAGTATAGTAACGATTTCAATTTTCCCTGTTGCTTTTCTTCCATTTTGTTTTCGCTCCTCATACCCGGCGGGAATACCGTAAGACAGCCATTTCATCCAAAACAGCCTGTTCTTTTTGATCCAGCTGTTTTTGAAATGCAGCCTTTGATTTCGCCTTCCATTGATTCCACATTTTTGCTTCTTGCATTTTTTCAATCAGAACCAGCTGTTTTTCTTCTAATTGCTGATGGATTTGCTGTGATTGTGATGTCAGCTGTTTCATTTTCTGATTGACATGTTCCATTTCCTGATGAACATGCAGAATTTGCGATACTGTTTTCCGATCAACTTCATTATATTGATTGAACATTTTTTTCTTCTCTTGTTCTAAGTCTTCCATTTTTTCCTCAAGCTCGATTTGCTTAATTTTGATGGTACCGTATTCCTGCTCAGCGAATTCCTTCTCTTTTTCCTTGAAATCAAGTACCTTTTGAAAAGAAAACCTATATGTCATGTCATCATCGCTCCAAATTGTGAAATTAAGAAGGATCTTGTTTCTTCTAACGTAGAAGGCTCATAAATACCCTGACGCAAGAAATTATCTATTAGCGGTTTGAAACGCACAGCCACATCAATTTCTCGATTTGACCCCTTCTTATAGGCACCAATATTAATTAAATCCTCTGCCTCGTTATAGGCGGCGAGATATTTTTTAAAGATTCGCACCGCATTTAAGTGTTCATCGGAAGTGATTTCGTTTATGACACGGCTTGCACTATTAAGAACATCAATCGAGGGAAAGATCCCTTTACTGCCAATGGCCCGATTTAAGACAATATGTCCATCTAAAATTCCTCTAACGGCATCAGCGATTGGTTCATTCATATCGTCACCGTCCACCAGAACGGTATAGATAGCAGATATCGATCCCTTTGGTCCGGTTCCAGCCCGTTCCAACAGTTGTGGAAGCATCGCAAAAACAGATGGTGTATACCCCTTTGTTGTAGGCGGTTCGCCAATGGCTAGCCCGACTTCCCTTTGGGCCATCGCGAAGCGAGTGACAGAATCCATGACAAGTAAAACGTTCTTTCCCTGATCGCGAAAGTATTCCGCAATCGAGGTAGCCGTTAACGCTCCTTTAATCCGAATGAGGGCAGGTTGATCCGATGTTGCTACAATCACAACAGACTTTTTTAACCCTTCTTCCCCAAGGTTTTGCTCTAAAAAGTCAAGGACCTCCCGTCCCCGTTCACCAATCAAGGCAATGACATTGACATCCGCTGAAGTGTTTCTGGAGATCATCCCCAGGAGCGTGCTTTTCCCGACCCCACTGCCGGCAAAAATCCCTACCCTTTGTCCTTTTCCCATCGTCAACAAGCCATCAATTGTACGGACACCGACTCCTAATGGTGAATGAATCCGCGGTCGCTTGAGCGGATTGGGCGGCTTGGCATGTGTCGGTACCTCTTCTAACCCAAGTGGCAGCGGCTTTCCATCCATCGGCTGGCCTAACCCATCAAGCACCCGGCCGAGTAATTGATGACCGGCTTTGACCATCATCGGTTTCCCACTTGCAACCACATCACAGCCAGGGCCAATCGCTTGGACTTCGCCAAGGGGCATGAGCAAGACTTTGTTTTCTCTGATCCCAACAACTTCAGCGGGAATCGGGGTTTGTGAATTTGTCGGATAAATGGAACACAGCTCACCAATCCGAACATCCGGTCCTTGGGACTCGATTGTAAGCCCGATAATTTGCGTTATTTTTCCGTTCACTCGAACAGGATCAATCCCGCGAATGAGCTTCACATAGTTTTCAGCTGACAATGTCACTTTGCTGCCCCCTTCTTGCCTCAAGGATAACCTTTTTAATCTCTTCAATTTGTGTATCAATTCTAGCGTCGATGCTACCGTACGCAGTCCTAATAATACACCCCTTTGAAGTGACCGAATGCTCAGGGATAATTTTAATTTCCGTCTCCCCGTTCACCATGGCCATGAGATGGGAGCGCTGTGATTGAATAAACTGAAAATCATCAGGATGTACACAGATGGTAATATGATCTTTTTCCTTAAAGCGAAGGATATGCTGCTGGATTACCTCAACAAATTTATCAGGGCAATCCTCCAGTTCCTGCTTGATAATTTGCGAAGCAATTGCGGTACTTAACTCAAGTAAAAAAGGCTCTGCTTCAGCTATGATCTTTTCCTTTTGTGCATAGGCTTGTTGTAATATATCATCTACAAGTGCTACTTTATCTTGGTATTCGGCTTGAATCTCAAGAAGAGCTTCCTGTTTTCCATCTTCATACCCCTGGAGAAACCCTTGCTCTTTCGCTTCATGTGACATCGTCTCAAGCTTTTCCTGATTCTCTTCCCACCACTGTTGTACTTTTTCCTCTGCGGCAGTCTCTATCGCCTGAGCTTTTTGGCTGGCGGTCTCCATAATCTCTTGTGCTTTTTCATTTGCCTCTTTGATCAAGGGATGATCCTCAATCGTTATTCCTTCATTTCCCGGTAAGGTTGAGGATTCATCAAGACCTTCATTAGCAAAATCACTTGAAATAAGCGGTTGTTTAATGACCATTACTTCTTCCATTAATGATAGATTGGAGGCCTTGAACACTTTAGAATAAGATGCCATCATTTCCACCTCGAGCAAGAACAATCTCACCGGAGTCTTCTAAGCGGCGAATAACCGAAACAATTCTTCCCTGTGCTTCCTCAACATCCTTCACCCGAACAGGTCCAAGATATTGCATTTCTTCTTCGAACGTCTCGACCATCCGTTGTGACATATTTTCGAAAATAACATTCTTGACCTCTTGGGTTGAAGCCTTCATTGCAAGAAGTAAATCGTGATTTTCCACTTCCTGAATAACCCGTTGAATCGCCCTTCGATCCAAATTAATAATGTCCTCGAAGATAAACATCCGATTTTTAATTTCTTCTGCCAATTGATGATCTTTAATTTCCAGACTCCCGAGGATACTCTTCTCCGTTCCGCGGTCAACGCCATTAAGGATACCGACAATCGAATCGATACCACCGACAACGCTATAATCTTTCCGGATTGTAGCCGATAGCTTCGTTTCTAAAAAGTGTTCCACCTCTTTAATTACTTCTGGAGAGGTTTGCTCGAATAAAGCAATTCTTCGCGCTACATCTGATTGAAGTTCTTCAGGCAGCTCTGCAAGAATTACCGAAGCCTGTTGCGGCTCTAAATGCGTTAAAACGAGTGCAATCGTTTGTGGATGCTCATTCTGCAAGAAATGATAGATTTGCATCGGATCCACACGGCGAGCAAAGTCAAACGGTTTAACCTGGAGCTGAGTGTTTAAGCGGTTAATGATTTGTCGGGCCTTATCTCTGCCTAAGGCAGACTCAAGCACATCTTGCGCAAAGGTAATTCCACCCGTCGCTAAATAATCATTCGCGATACACATGTCGTGAAACTCTTGTAAAACCTCCTCTTTTTCTTTACCATCCACTTTTTTTATACTCGCAATCGCTAATGTAAGCTGTTCGATTTCATCATCGGTTAAATGATTAAACACTTTAGAGGAAGCTTCCCTTCCCATAGAAATAAGCAATATCGCTGCTTTTTGCTTCCCGCTTAACTTTAATGCTGTTGCCATAGGATCTTACGCCTCCTCTTCATTCAGCCATGTCTTGATTACTTTTGAAAAATCATTTGGTCGCTGTTCAAGTAACTTTTTCAATTGTGTCTCAATTGCCGGGTCATTTTCCGTGAAATAGTCCGCATCTGGATCAACAGGTGCTGTAAACAGTGGCTCTTCTTCTGGCTCTTGTTGATTTTGTCTTCTCCGTTTAATCAAGAACCAAGTAAGTCCGCCAAGTACAAGTGCACCAGCAGCAGCCCCAATAATATATAGCCAATTGAATGCCGGACTTGATTCTTTCTCGGTACTCTTAACAAAGGCATGTGGAAAAATGGTGATCCGCTGATCAACCTCTTTTTGACTCAAATCCGGATGACCAAGTGCCGTTCGAACTGTATTAGAAACAATATTTCGGACATTGTCCTGGGTTGCCTTTGATAAGGAATTGGATTTAGACGAGTCAGGTGCAACCCCAACGTTTATGGTAATATCCTCTATTTGATAAGGACTTTGAATAATTTCCTTATTAATACGATTAATTTCATAATTCACGCGATCCGAAGATTCCTCATAATTGCTATCCCCGCCAGAGTCGCTGCCCGTATAACCAGGAACATCGGTGTCCCCTGAACCAACCACTCCGCCCGTACTCCCCCCAGTATTGGTAGAAGTTTTCGAGCTCTTATCAGAGCTAATCACGATTCCCTTATCACTATCACCAACCGGTTTCACTAATTTTTCTTCTGTTTTTACCTTATCAAAGTTTAATTTGACAAAAGAATGAACGAGAACTTTATCCGTTCCAAGAATGGTGCCGAGTAAGTTTTGTAAATTTTGCTGAATATCCCGTTCAATATTTTGTTGGATTTTTCTCTGCTCATCAAATTTGGCTAAGGATTGATCGTCACTATCAGAATCCTGTAGTGCCAACGTCTCACTGTACTGATTCATAATGGTGATATTTTCTACAGGGAGATTCGGTACACTGCGGGAAACCAATGTGTATAGTGCACGAATTTGACCAGAGTTGAGTTTTGCCCCGGGCTCGACCTCCACCATAACGGAAGCACTGGCTTTTTGATCGTCCTCTTGTCGAACAAACACAGAATTTTCCGGTAAAGTCAAAATCACTTCTGCATTTTTAATACCATCGACATTTTTAATGACATTTGCCACTTGATTTTGCATGGCTTCCCGTTCAAGAATATCGTACTGTCGATCTGTGGCACCGAATTGTAGATTTTCGCCAAAAATATCATAATTGATTTTGGTATCTTTTGGATAACCACTTGAAGCGAGGCTCACAATTAAATCTGGAGCTTCCTTTTTGGGAACAAGCAGCATTGTACCTGCATCGGATATTTTATAATCGGTAAATCCCTGTTTGTCGAGTTCCGCCTTGATGTCTCCAATTTCCCGCTGGGTTAGCTGGCCCGTATACAATGGAATATAGTGCGGCCGAGACGCAAAAAAAATGAAGGTCGATAAAGCGATAACAAGAAATAAAAATGCCCCTATAAAAAGCCATTTTTGTTTCTTGCTTCTTGCCCCCCAATATTGGCTGAAGTGCTCTTTTGTTTTTTTGATTTGATCTGTCCATGATCGATTCATTTTTCACCCTGCCCAGCTTTCCATCATTCATTAAATTTGCATACGCATCATTTCTTGGTAAGCCTCTACAGCCTTATCCCTAACATTGACAGTCAGTTCCAAAGCCAGCTTTGCTTTTTGTGATGCGATCATAACATCATGTATATTTTCAACATTCCCGGCAGCCGCTTGCGTTGAAAGATCGGATGCCTGTTTAACAGTTGAGTCAACATTTTCTAAATAGCCCTTTATAACATTGGCAAAGGATGTCTTTGATTGAGTAGGCTCCGTTGTTTTTTGAAACACATTTTGATTCATTTTGATTGCATTTGTGCCAATTTGAGAAATATTCATTTATTCTCCTCCTAACGGCCTATTTCCAAGGCTTTTAACATAATCGATTTCCCGGTGTTAAACGATGTGATATTGGCTTCATAGGCTCTTGAGGTTGCAAGTAAATCGACCATTTCTTTTGATATGTCCACGTTCGGCATGTTGACATATCCCTCGGCATTTGCATCAGGATGTGTAGGGTCATAGACGGTTTTAAAAGGTGTTTGATCACCGACTATACCCGTGACTCTAACACCCTGCGCACCCTGGGTTTGTTTTTGCATTTCACCTTGTAATACCTGATTAAAGCTCTTCTCTCTCGGTGCCATTTCTACCATTTTCCGGCGATAGGGCTCCCATTTTCCATCCACTAATTTACCTCTTGTCGATGAGGCATTTGCAATATTAGAGGAGACAACATCCATCCGCAAGCGCTGTGCTGTTAAGGCGGATGCACTTACATTTAAAGAATTAAACATCTTCCTTAACTCCTTCCTCTAATGGCAATGGATAACTGCTGAAATTCGCTGTTGACTTGTTCGATTAACGTATCATACCACAGGGCATTCTTACCCATATTTGTCATCTCTTCATCCATGTCGACATTGTTCCCGTTATTTTGCATGATGGTGCCAGAATTTTCTACAATTTTCGCAACCGGTACATCACCAGTCCTGCCAATTGGAAAATGTCGTGGATCTGTCCGGTTTCCGGCAAAATTTGTTTGATTGGATAAATGTTGTTTTAAAATATCCTCAAATTGTACCTTTTTGGATTTAAACCCCGGAGTTTCGGCATTCGCTATATTATTTGAAATAACCTGCTGACGTAAACTAGAGGCATTTAAGGCAGATTGAAGAAGGTTGATATTGCCCAAGTGAATTCCCCTCTTTTTCTATTTTGATTGTTTTTGATTATTAAAGTAAATTATTTTCATTCACAAATATACTATAAAAAAGGGACATAAATCTATATCTTTTTTCATTGTCAAAAAGTCCTGTTATTAACATCAAGCTTTTAGAATGTTAAAAAACTTCGTTACACCCTTTACCCAATGATTGTTAAGGCCTGTTGGATCATTTCCTGCACCAACAGGGGCATATTTTGCACCAATTTCAGCTATATTTGATAATCCCTTACCCAAGTAATTTTTACCAATATTCCGTGCCATGTCCATAATACTATCCTCAACAGAAGCGTACGATTTCAGTCCATTTACCCCCATCATACCCGCAATATTATTTTTTACATTGGCTGCACTTGATTTTCCGTTTCCTGTTTCATGGATGGCAATTGCCGAAAGTAATGTCGAATCCACATTAAACAGCTGTCCGGCACGGACAAACACGTCACCCATGCCTTTTAACTTTCCATCCAATACTTGATTCATTTTGTCTGCACTTGTTGGTTGAAAACGCAAGGATGCGGTAGAACTTGAAGATAATTCTTTCATGTCTGGTACGATAGTATCGAAGGGTACGTTCCCCGTATTCATCCCAAAGAAATCGACTGGCAAATTCGGCTGGATGGGCGTTCGTGACTCTGATTGATTGATTAAATTTGTTAATACCGATGCAAAAATATCGCTAAAGTCTGAACCGGATGCCCCCAATTGTGTTGGTAACTTCTGATTCCCTGACAATGTATTCATAACCAAAGCTTTCGTAATCCAATCATTACCTATATTCAACGGTCGTCATCCTTTCCCTTTTTCCATTTATTAGATGATATTCTTGATTATTTTTCCAACATCCTTCACCACTTGATCAGATAGCCTGGATATATAGGTAAGTTTCCCGTCTTCTATGATGGCTTCGACCAAAACAATCGTATTTGGATCTTTTTCCTTCTTCAGGATTAGAATTTGTTTCTCATCAAAGACAACATTTTTTACCATATAATAATCTTCCATGATCGGGTTATCAATCATGATTCTAATGGGCGCCTTAAAGAATGGTGTTTTCTTTTTATATTCCATAAAATGATATAGTTTGCCCTGCTTAGGCTTGTCATGAATAGATTGCTGCCTGCTCATTTATTCTCTTCCTTTTTCTAGTAAAAGTTGTAAAATACAATTTAATCTCTCAAAATATGACAAATAAAAACAAATTCCTCATTTTTTTGACTATTATTATATTATCCTATTTACTAACTTATTGTATATGATAAATTGTTACCTATTTGAAAAAAGAGTAAAAGGATTGTAATAAAAAAAACCAAAAACATATGATTCAGCGGTTTAGTTTGCTGACCACACGTTTTTGGTTTAGTTTTTTGCATCTATGAAAGCACCGTTTGTTTGTTTAAAATAGGGCTGGTACTTTTTAGAAACTTGTTTGTTCACTTTCATTTGGTTGATCTGATTTTGAGTTTTAGTCATATTCTCGTTTATTACCGGAACCATTTCCCCATCAAGTTCAAGCGCAGCTGCTAAGAATCGTTTTGCTTGTGGTGAATAGCGAAATTCTGGTTCGGCGGCTTTCAAGGTATTCACTTTAAGCATGAGTTCGTTCCGCTCATTCAAAAGCGTTTCAAACTCTTCATCTTTACCATCAAGTAAGGCGCTTTTCATGGATACAGTCAGTTCATATATGGATTCCGTTAATTCATTCATCATCATTTCATACCCTAACTGTTTTTTGATTTCATAGCGGTTTGCCACGTTTCTGCTAATTCTACCGCAAAGCCCTCTATTTCTTCAAGGATTTCCACTTGTTTCTTTAAATTAGCTTCAATTAACCGTGTTTTCATGTAATCGTATAAAGAAAGCAAAGAATCGGAAATGGGATAGTCCTTTTTTAGGGAGACCATTAATTCACTAAGAATGTCTTGAGCCCGTAAATTACTGCTATGACACTCTTCCAATTTATGATTGTTTAAGGCCTGTTTTGACAAACGGATAAATTTCACTAATCCTTGATATAACATATATGTTAATTCTTCCGGTTTTGAAGTTGTAACCGCTTGTTTTTGATATGTTTGATATGGGTTTTTCACTGACATAAAAAACTCTCCCTTCAAAATCATGGTTGTTTATTATTTATTATCGGATCTTCAATAAAAAAGTTAAGGAAAATCAGTAATAAAAATGACGAAAGAAAAAAGCTAATCCATGGGAATAACTTTTTTCCTCTCTATAGGTTTTAACTGCCCACCTGAAGGACGATACCAAACCCATCGATGATGTAGTTTAGTCTTTGATTATAGGATTTAAGGTTTTGAATTTTAGCTGCATCACCTAGTTGATTAAAGGCCATAATTTCCTTAGCCAATTTAGCCACTTCTATTTGCAATTCATCATTTCGCTTTCGTTCCCTTATTAGTTGCTGATCCTTCTTCCGTAGCTTTTCTTGTAAGACTTCTTTTTCATTATTGATTTCGGATTTGACTGATTCTAATTGCTGTACGGCATCCTGATTTTGCAATGCCATATTTGTAAGTTGAAATAAACTCCGAAGAAGCTCGTTTAAGTGAATACCAGGAAGTTTTTGAACGTTTGTGATTAATCCGGACAGAATATCTAATAAATCATCATTTTGTACAGAAATTGGTTGGTATACGTTGAGTTCTTGAGGTTTTTCATCGATGAAGTCAATGGCAGCAACCGGAAGTTTTGACTGGGAAATAGTCGTCACTTGCATGACATTTTGATTGCCTGGCTGCGTTTTATTTTGGGCCTTAACCAATGAATAATATTTATAGTTCACTGATTGATAGCCTCGGTCTAAAACTTGAGCCACCTCATCTAACAGCTCGGTAATATTTAGTCCGCCCTCTTCCTGACGATCCGTAATATATTGAAACAAAAAGTCTATTTCAGGTTTAATCCATTTCCGATTTACTTTTTTATGATCCACATCAGAATGACTGGTTTGATCCGCCTTTTTCATTTGGAACATCATTACATAATTAAAATAAACGAACAAAGAGCCGCTTTTTAAGTTGTTTTTTGTCTCCAATTGATCCAAGAACTCTTTTTCCGATTCCCCAATTTGTTGGTTAAGGATTTTTTCTTTCATCTCAAATAGTGCGGTTTTCAAACTCATACTAACACCTCCAGCGTATTTGTATAGTAATCTCATCATCTTTTATTTGATTATCCTGTTATTATGTATGGTAATGTTCATTATATAGTACGAAAGAGATAAAATTTTTTTGGGGGTTAATCCAAAAAATTATTTCTTGCCTATTAAAGATAATTATACAAAATCTGTAAGGATTTGCAAATGATTTACTAGAATTTTTCAAAAATAGTTCATAAAACAGACGAATTGCAACAAAAAATCCTTCAAAATGGTGAAGGATTTTGTTCATTTGAATGAATTGGACTTTCTCTCTGTTAAACGTGCTTGTCTTTGTTTTTCAAAACAATATTGAACAATCTTTGTTTCGTCCTTCCTTTCCAAAACGGTGAACTTTACACCAACCTGTTTTATACCGGTATCTTCCATTTGGATAATTCGTTTGATTACTCCTTTAAACGGAATAGGATTGGTTTCTGGGAGATAGATCATGCCAGTCAGTTGTTCTCCTAATGGAAACGAACATTCACGCGTGAAAGATAGTAACATTCCCCCGGCACTTATGTTGATTGTATTGATCTCCAAATTCGCGATTTTAACCGGTATACTAGTGGGGACGCGGAAATTTTCTCTGCGCTGAATCTTGCTAATTTCTTTTTCCTTCGGTTTTGTAATTCGGTATAAGGGGATATTATCCTTTTTTCTGCCAATAATAGACGCTTCAAATTTATATTTGTTTTCACCGATCATATAGGAGATGGCGAGTCTCGTACCCCTGGGCATCCCAAACATTTTCCCATCCATTGGCTGGCTGATTAGTATTTCATCTTCACTAATTTCCGCCACAATCGAACGGCAGATGGTGCCCTCATTTAAAATATTCATCACAATATTTTGATTCACTTTCGGATACATAACCTCTATAGCACTCCTTCTAATTTCCACCATATTTATCTACTAATTTGAGGGCTAAAAAGAAAGCTCGCCATTGGCGAGCCCCTTTTCCAAAATTAACGCAAGAAATCTACTAAAGAAGGTTGGATAATTCGGGCACCTGCTGCTAAAGCTGCATTCTGTACATTTTCTTGTGCTTTTAAATCAATGATGACTTTAGATAAATCGGCGTCTTCTTCATTAGTTAGTAATTTGGTTGTCGATAATTCCAGTCCATCAATACGCGACATGCTTAATTCCATTCGGTTCATTCGGGCACCTAATTCTGATCTCTCTTTCAAAATATTATCAAGTTGTGTATCTAATTTACCTAAAAGTTCATCATTTTGACCGGCTGGAGAAGTAAATTGATCAACAATATTTGATAGAACCTGAAAGATTCCGCCTTGGCCATCATTATTAAAGATATCTTTCCCAAGGACATTTATTTGAACATTATTGTTATGACCTACCTGTAGTTCCAGTTTTTCACCATTATCATTTCTGAATTCTTTTGGTGAATTCGGCACGTTCGGGTCTACCCGATACGGTGGATTGTTAACATCTGTACCAGCAAAAATATATTTGCCCCCAATTTGGGTATTAGCAATTTCCCCCAGATGCTCTTTTAACTGGTTAATTTCCGCAGCAATTGCCGACTTTGAACTTTCATCATTCGTCCCGTTCAGTCCTTCTACGGTGAGCTCTCTAACCCTATGAAGGATCGTTGTTACCTCATCTAAAGCAGAATCGCCTGACTCCATCCAAGAAAGCCCGTCGCTTGCGTTTCGTTTAAATTGATCAATTTCATTTAAGGATGAACGATAATACATACTCCTTACTGCCGTTACTGGGTCATCCGATGGTTTATTAATCTTTTTCCCGGAGGAAAATTGATCTTGGTATTTCTCCATCGCTTTGTTGCTTTTACTTAAGTTATATAGAAAGTTTTGGTTCAGCATTCCTTGCGTCACACGGTTACTCATCTTAAGAACACCTACAATCCTACCCGGCCCATGCCGTTGATTACTTTATCTAAACATTGATCCATTGCCGTGACCATCCGTGCCGCAGCATTATATGCCTGTTGGTATTTAATCATATTGGCCATCTCTTCATCGAGCGACACTCCGGAAACAGAAAGACGACGATTGTCAACTTGCTGGACAATTACCTCTGAATTGCTCTTCATCCTCTGGGATTCGAGTGAGTCAATCCCTAACTGTCCAATGATATTACGATAAAAGTCATCTGAAGTACTGGTAGTTCCATTAAAATCGAGACTGCCATCAAATTTTATATTTGCAATTGCTTGAGCATTGCCGCCATTACCGATAGAAGAACTCCCATTGGCTTCTTTAGCCGCCGCTGCAATCATATCAAGTGAATTCATAATATCTGGATTAACGACTAAATTTTTGGCATTTGAGCCATTAAAAAAGTTTATCCCGGTAGCAGGTACCATGGTGATCGTCCCATTGTTATTGGAAATGCGCAACCCACTTGAATGAACTTGATTGATTTTTTCAGCGAATGTCTGTGCCAAAAGATCAACTTTCTTCTTCATGTCTGGGATGATTCCACCTGTTGCCGTTCCAAAGGATTCAATACGGCCTGCTAATTCGCCGGATTGTAATTGGATTTCTTTAGCAGGATTTGTAGGACTCTTTATGGTTACGGCCGATACATATTCATTGCCGTCATTATCTTTTTTTATCTCTACGTTTAATTGAGAGGCCGTTTTACCCGATACTAACATTTCGTCGGAAACTGAAATATTCACCATGCCATTATCGGCTTGGGAAACCTTCACATCCACTAGTTTAGATAGCTGGTCTATCAGCACATCACGTTGGTCATACAAATCATTTGGTTCATAGTTATTTGGAACAAGACGAGAAATTTGATCATTCAGGTTACTTATTTGAGTGGCAAGCGAATTGACGGAGCTTGTTTTTGCCTCAATGACTAGCTTCAGATCACTTTGAATAGCATCTAAGGAGTTTGATAGGTAATTAAAGGTTTCAGCCACTGCAACCCCTTTTTGTCTGACAACTGATCTGGCCGAAGCATTATCCGGATTTTTCGCCAGTTCTTCCCAGCCAGCCCAGAATTCATCCATTACATGGGCTAACCCATTATCCGAAGGTTCATTTAGAACCTCTTCCACCTTTGATAAGGTATCGCTTTTGGCTTCCCAGTAGCCTAAATTCTTGTTTTCACCGCGCATTTGCAGATCCAAGTAATCTTCTCGAAGGCGTTCAATCTTGTTTACATCGACACCCGTTCCCAATTGAAAGGACGAGGTTCCGGCAATCGAAATCGGATTTGTTGCCTGCATATCAACGCGCTGCCGGGTATACCCTGTTGTATTTGCATTGGCAATATTGTGGCCAGTAGTAGAAAGCGCCGTTTGCTGGGCAAAAAGCGCTCTCTTTCCAAGCTCAAGGCCATGAAAAGTTGATGTCATATAATCCCCTGCTTTATCTATTAGTAACTATATTTTCGCATCTAAAAAGCTTGTCGTCCTTTTGGCTGCATTCGGACCATAGCCGATTGCCGGTTCGTTCGGAATCAGCATGCCGATCGAATAGTGAATGTAGGAAAGCGATGCTTGAATCAGCTGCTTATTGCTTTCATTCACCTGAGAGATGGCCTCCACTAAACCTCGAAGCTTTTTAGCAATCGATTGTAGTTTAAACTTGGATTCAGCGTCATCCTGGATGTTAATTAACTGTTCCAGTGTGTTTGACTGCCCCGATATTCCCTTTTGAAGCAGATACAGTTGGACCTGTTCTTGTCTTTCTAGTTCAAGCTTTTGAATTTTGTCCGCACATTTATTTTCAAGTTGAATTAAACCGGTAAGTCCTTGGATACTGCCTCCAACAAGAAGATCGCGTTTCTCTTTTACCAAATCAAGCAATTGTGTATGAGTGGCAGCCATGGCCTCCAAAGTCTGAATCAGTTTATCCATTGAATTCATTTTCTCGTCTCCTAGTTTGTTGTGCTTTTCCAAAAATCAAGCATCTTGCTGGCAACTTTGCTGCTATCCACCTGATAGGTTCCAGCGGCAATCTGTGCCTTTAATCCTTGAACCCGATTTTGGCGATCCGTTTGTTCTGACTTCATCGCCTGTGAAATTTCCCGTCCGCGTGATGATATTTCCACATTGGCTGAAGATGATAATTTTTTAGTTGTATCTGTATTTATTTTAGTTGAACGATTCTGTTGTTTTTGATAGGAATATAACCCATAATTCGTATCATTAATTCGCATAACAGTTCCCTCCTAATCCTTATTAGTATTTATCGGAAATTGTTGCTTAGAGTTTAGCAATTTTAAAAAAGAATAATTGATCTTTATATAAAACTCCGTAATTCCATTCGTACTTATTCTATTTTATCAAAATTCCAACCATTTTTCATTATATAATCATCGAACAATTCGTTTGATTGACAATAACTTCTTTCAAACAAAAAAATCCCCAATAGCGGGGATTCTTTTCGACTATTCTATTCGATTTTAAATTTCTTAATTTCTTGATCCAATTTCTCGGATAATTCCTTTAATCCGTTCGCATGCTGGGAGAATGATCTCATGGTAACGGAAATTTCTTCAGTAGAAGCAGAGACTTCTTCCGTAGCAGCGGCGGTTTCCTCTGATACAGCTGTAATGCTATCCATCTCTTGATTTAGTGTTTCTTTGTTTGTTTGACTGTCCTTAACAGACATCTTCACATCCTCAGCCTTTTGTGCCAATTCATGAACGGAAGATAAAATATCGTTAAAAATAGCCTTCGTTTCTGAAACGGCCGTATCTTGTTCAGTTACAGCCTGATTCGTCCGTTCCATCGCCATAACCGCATTCTTCACGACCGCCTTAATGCTGTTGACAATCTTCCTAATTTCATCCGCCGATGCCTTAGATTGTTCAGCAAGCTTTCGTACTTCATTGGCAACAACAGCAAATCCTCTTCCATGTTCCCCTGCCCTCGCTGATTCAATTGAAGCATTTAATGACAGCAGGTTGGTTTGGTCTGTTATTCTTGTAATCACCTCAATAATGGTGTTAATTTCCTCCATCCGAACATCCACGTCTTTTACGATGGCCGCCACTTCATCCGTTGAGAATTTGGTAACAGATGTCTTATCCGTTAAGAACACGACCTTCTCCAATCCCTTACTACTTAATTCCATAGAACGTGTTGAAACGTGATTCATATTTTCAGTTACGAGTGAAATTTCGTCTAATTGCTGTGAAAGTCCCCTCATTTGGTCATAACTTACTTGAATATTTTTAGCTTGGAGCCCTGCCCCTTGTGCAATCTCTTCAATGGCAAGCGCCACTTCGGAAAGTGCAGCATTCGTTTCATTTGTGATCACAGATAGATGTGCAGATGTATCTAATACTGATTTAGAGGTATCACTCACCTCATGGAGCGAGTTCGATAATTGCTCCATCATATGATTAAAGCTCTGTTCCAATTCCTTAAATTCATCATTTGCGTTAATAGAGACACGTGCGGAAAAATCACCATTTGATGCAGTTTCCAATGCTTCTTTCACAGAAAGGATATTCTTCCCAATCCTCTTGCCGAAAACATACGCGCTTAAAGCCGATAATAACCCAAACAAAGCGGTTAAAATCCAGCCCATATTTCTGATTTTGACTGCACTCTCGGTCAGTTCTGTTTGATCCAATGTAGAAACAAATTTCCAGCCGGTCTTGTCATTTGTCAGGAACCTGGAATATTTGTCTACACCGTCTATGGCATATTTGCTTTCACCTTGTTTACTTTGTTTCATGTCTTTCCATAGAGATACCTTTTTGATAGAAGCTGAGCCAATCTTTTTGGCTTCAGGGTGATAAATATATTTGCCTTGTTGGTCAATGATGGTCATATAGCCTTTATTGCCAATTTTAATGTTTTTCATGGATTTTGAAAAATTCGTCATATCTAAATCAATCGCAAGGACACCTGTTACATTTCCTTGATGATCCTTCACGACCTGAGAAATCGTTAAAACTAATTGACCTGTACCTTCATCATGGTAGGGTTCACTATAGTAAATCTTGCCATCCTTTTCAACGGCCTTTAGGTACCAGTCCTTCTCTGTTGGATCATAACCTTCCGGCAGTGGTTCATCTGGAGCACTTATCATATCTTTTTTTGATGAGGCAAAATAAACAAAGGCATATTCATTATTTGTTTTCAACGTTCCATCCAATAATTTGCTTCCATATTCTGCATTCATCGAGTTGGAATAAAACTCGGTAAAGTTTACATTGTGTGACAACAGGCTTAGTTGATTAATAACGCCTTCTAACTTGTAATCTAAACTTGTGCTCACCTGTTCAGTGAGCTGGTGTGTTGATTTTGAGACCTGATCGTCGATAATATTTTGCGTGACTAGATTTGAAATAATCGCGATTGAAATAGTAGGAATGATCGAAACAGCCGTCATCCCGACTATTAACTTCGTCTTCGCACTATTCCATTTGATTTTCGATTCTTTATTCTCTTTCATACGAACCCCCGTGGTCAATTTTACTTTTATCAAACTTCTAATCAAATTTTTGATTCCCTTCTTTATATCGGGAAAAATCAAAATTAGTTTATTGGAATTTTGAGGAAACCTATCGAACTTTGTTCCAAATTTGTGTCAACATTTATTAAAAATAGATGGTTGCCATTCAGAATATGCTCAAAATAATTAAAGCAGCAGAAAGGATGTGGCAATAACCACAAACTTTCTACTGCTTTTGTTGTAAAAGAATTACCCTTTATCGTTGATATTCGTACCCACAAAGTCAATCTCCAGCTGTTGCATCTGCCGGAGATATACTTCGGTTTTTCCTGGGGTATATTCATGAATCGATTGCGACGGTGTCGCCTCGATTTCCGCTCCGCCTCTTTTCCAATCCATATACAGCTCCGTCGGTGTAAACTGAATTTTAACTGAGCCGTAGCTAGGGATAAAGGTGATATTGAAGTTCGTCGGTGGCGGGGTGCTCCTTTGTAAGGCAATTGCTGCAAAGGCATCGGATTTATTTTGGATGGCTGCCATTTGGTCACCTTCTTCAGCAATTTGGCCAATTGCTTCTAAGCAAGCCTGTTTACCATCCTCCGCCCATTCATCCGCTAACACGTTAAGATTTTTAAAACCTAGTTGATTCCAGGCCTCAATTTGATCGATTTCCAAGCGTGCAGCTTTTTTCTCAATTGATAGTTCTGCCGGAATTTGTTTGATCGATAAATTCGCTGGTGCTTGATGAATTTCTTGTACAGGCTGTGTGATCCGCAGCCCAATCTGTGCGTAGGTTTGTTGTAATCGAATTTGTGGGAGCTGCATGGATTCATCACCCTTTTCATGAAGACTAATTATTGTTAAGCTTTTTTGTCCACTAATAGGCCGAGGTAGTCTGTCATTGCGGCATACATGTCTAGTAGTTTCTTAGGCGGAATTTCCTTAATAACCTCATCCGTGGTATCATCGACAATGGCAACATAATATTTCTGTAAACCTTCATGAAATTGGAATTTCAAATGTGTATTGGATTCCTTTAAAAAGTCATTCATCCTTTCAATGACCTTTTCCGTTTTGTCCTTCGCTAATAATTCCTTCTCCGGCTGCTCTTCTCGTTCATTTGTTGCCTCTTTTACTTTCGGTACCTGCTCCACCTGTTTCACCTGAAATTCCACAGCTGGATGATTATTTGACAACTTATCCAACATGTCCATCTCTCCCATATTTTACCCTTTTATATATTCTATCGGCCAAAGGAAGGAAATGTTTAGTGTCATTGATTATTTATGTAAAAATACTTTCCAGACTTGATTTATATCAAGGATTTACGATTTTTCGTTTGTCATACTAGAGATAGTTCAGACATATAGGAGGCTATCACGATGGAACTATTTACCTATGATGATATGAAAAAAATCAATCGAAAAACGCTAGGGAACATGATTCCTTTAGAACTGTTCCGCTCCGTCCGCTTAATTGGCATGTATCAAGGGTTACCGATGAATGGAAAGAATACTACCATTGCCGTTGGCAGAAAAATTGGCCAAAGCCTGCCAGTACATAAGATTGAAGAAGTTCTAGCCCACTTTGAAGAGTTAAAAATCGGAATTCCAACCGTCCTTGAGTCACAAGAAAATGAGGTTTTGGTGAAAATTGATGATTGTTTTTGTAAAGGGCTTCCCCAACATCCTGGAAATAAAGTCTGCGATTTAGAGGGTGCTATACTTGAAGGTGCTATTTCAAGTTTTTATGATGGAAGGGTAACCGTTCAAGAGGAAAAATGTAATGTTAATGGCGATAGCTGCTGCGAGTATCGGATTAAACTGTACTAATACTTAAATGGCTGCAAAAACCGGACAGGAAAGACTGTCCGGTTTTTTGTATACATCCCTTACATTTCCCCAAGGCTGTTTTATGTTCCACGGTATTATTTTAATGAAGCTACTTGTTGATTTACCTTCATAATCGCATTTGAGACCTCGGCAGCCTCTTTTGTTTCGACTTCAATATTCTCATAAAGAGTTTTTGTTTGATGTAGGACGTTACCTGCTTCTAAGGCAATATCCTTTCCATATCTTGCTTGATCATTCGCAGCATAAGATATTTCTTGAACTTTTTCTTTAATACTATTAATATTTCGAACAATTTCATCTGCCGTCAATGCTTGCTCTTTTGTGGCATTGGTTACCGAATTCGATTGATTCGTGACATTTTCTACCGCTGCTACAATGGCATGTCCTCCCTGCGCTTCTTCGGCGGTTGCCAGTTTAATTTGTTGTACTTGACTATGAATATGAAGAATCCCGTTGACAATTTCCTCAGCAGTGATTGCTTCTTCCTTTGTTGAATGGGTCATTTCATTTGCTTGTTTCTTAACATTCTCTACCGCGTTAGTAATAAATCTACTATTCTTTGTCTGTTCCTCTGTTGCTAAGGCAATTTGATTCATTTCATCCGTTACTTGTGTAATTCCTTGTGTAATTTTACCTATCGCTTCACTTGTTTTTTCTGCCAGTTTATTCCCAACCTCTACCTTTGTAGCACCTTCTTGAATCGAGGCCACTGCTACTGCGGTTTCATCTTGGATACCTTTTATTAAGGAGCTAATTTCTTTCGTTGCCGAAGCCGATTGCTCTGCGAGTTTGCGAACTTCATCAGCCACTACAGCAAATCCTTTGCCATGCTCCCCAGCACGTGCTGCCTCAATCGCAGCATTTAAGGCTAAAAGATTGGTTTGTCCAGCAATATTCTCGATCACGACAATGATTCGACCAATTTCTTCAGAACTTTTCCCCAGTCCATTCATGACCTGGCTTGCTCCTGTTATCACATGTGAAATTTCCTTCATCCCATTTAGCGTTTCATTCAATGAATCGGTCCCTTCTAGGGCATCATTCTTCACGGCATTACTTAATTCATTAACGGTTTGCGCACTAGCGGCAACATTTTTGATCGAAACAATCATTTCTTCCACTGTTTCAGCAGTTTGTTCAGAAGTTTGAGTCAAATTTATTGCTCGAGAGTTCACACCATTTATCGACTTGCTCAATTCTTCAATGGCGGCGGAGATTTGTTCTACACCTGCACCCATATTCTCCGTGTTACCCGCTACTTGCTCGATAGAAGCCATCATTTCTTGAATCGCTGAGGAGGTTTCTTCAGCTGAAGCAGCTAATTGGTCGGCACTTTCGGCGACAATGTTTATCGATGCTCCCATTTCTTCTATTGCCGCCGAGACTTCATCAACACTTGAAGTAGCAATATTGGTGTTTCCTGCTACCTGTTGGATCGAAACGACCAATTCATTTATCGAATCATTCGCTTTATTCATAGAATCATCTAATACCTGGGCACTGGTTGCTGATTGATCAATCGATTTTTTTATTTCAGTCACAGACTGAGTTGTTACCGCAACATTTTTCACTACACCATTTACAGCCCGACTAATGACTTTGTTTATAAAAAATGAGACGATGATGCCAAAAAGAACCGCGATAACTGAAATAAGCAAGATTTCTTTCGTAAATTGCGATGCACTTTGTTCAGAATCTTCGATTGAATGATGTGTATACTTATGGGCATTTTGTGTAAATTCATTTAAAGAAATAACCGTCTTTTCTCCAAGTGCTGCCAATTCATCCAGCTTTGGATGGACTTTGTCATAATCGTTCCCACTAGATACCTGGTAGAAAGATGGCAGCATAGCAACATATTGTTCGAAATTATCACTAAACTCTTTTAATAAAATTTTATTTTCTTTTGGCAGGTTTAATTTATTTACTTCCTTAATATTCCCTCTAACATTGCTTATTTCATCATTCACTACCGTTGCCATTTTTTCTTTATCAGCTGGCGATTGCTCATATGCATGTTTTTCAACGTAAAGACGTATCCGTGTAAAATCTTCTTTTAATTCTCCAATAAACTCTGTCTTTGGCACTTGAGTTTTACCGATAAAATGCACATTATCCTTTAGGTGATTTAAATTTTTATAGGATACAAATGATATAAAAACTAAAAGTAAAAGAATGACTGTAAAACTACCCCATAGTTTTGCCTTCATTGATAGGTTCTTCAACATGATGGACTCCCCTTTGAAAATTCCTGCTATTTAACAAAAAACAGACAACCCGATACTAATTCAAAAATGGTTTGGGTTTATCGATCAAGTATCCCTGACACATTTGAACACCCAAATATTTTGCTGCTGCCAAATCTGTCTCTAGTTCTATGCCTTCAAGGATTACTTTTGATTTTGTCCCGTTTGCATAGGTTAAGAGCGACTGGATCATTTTCTGTTTTGATGGTGACATGGAAAGATTATCTGAAAAATATCGATCCAATTTTAAATAATTGGGTTGAATCTCAATAATCATACTAAGTGATGACCACCCTTTACCAATATCATCGATCGCAATTTGAAATCCCGATTCTTTTAAATATTTGATTCGTTCCTTTAATAAGGCGAAATGAACAACCCTTTCCGATTCAATTATTTCAAACGTTATTTTATGAATTAGGTTAGCCGAGATAAGGCTCACGATTGTTTTAATCAGTAAAGGGAAATCTGGATGCATAATGGTGGAAGGGTATACATTAATAAATAAGCATTCCTTTAATTCGCTTCCATTTATGTACGTATGAAATAATTTTAACAAAGATTTTTTTTCTAGTTCAAAAAGACGATTTGCCATTTTTGCTTCTTGAAAGATTACCTCTGGGCTGCCATAGTCTGATCGTAGAAGAATCTCGGAACCGATCTTTTCCCAGTCTCCTAGATTATAGATTCCTTGCGAATAATGGGTAAACTCCTCCTGGTCAATGATTTTGTGAATGGATTTAGTTTCTATCATTTTTGCCCCTTCCTCTTAACTGGTAGAGTTGCTTGTGATTTTTTCTCCCTTCTTTCATCATCTTTATCGCTTCGTATACTCTACATGCGATGTTGTCTAACCTATCAGGTAACCCATTATCAGGGATTCTTCATGATACAAAGGGGATCTCTACTCCATCATAAAATTTACTCTTTTTTGATGGATTTTTATGTGACCTTTACCACACTTCTCCATCTTTTTGTCGAAAATTGTCAATTTTTGATGCCTTTTATTCAAAAATAGCCTGTAAAAATAGGCAATAATCTACCTTCTCGCGATGTAAAACCACCCCTAAATGGAAATTGTGTCGTAATTGTGACAATTTAACATTCAGCTGTAATGTTGTTATGATGGTGTAAATATCGGCCTGCAGCTTCCGGGCTTAGTGGTTTACTATAATAAAACCCTTGGATACTGTCGCAATGTAAGCTTTGCATATACCTCAGCTGCTCCTCTGTTTCAACCCCCTCTGCCACCACTTCCATATTTAGAGCATGTGCTAAATTGGCTATAGCATTTGTTAAAACCTTACTACTCGGATTGGTGTCTATATCAAAGATAAAGGATCTGTCTATTTTCAAGGTATTTAGTGGGAGCTTCTGTAAATATTGCAAAGAAGAATACCCTTTTCCAAAATCATCTATTGCAATGTGCACACCGATGTCTTTCAGATTGTTTAGGATATCTGATGCAAAATCAATGTCATACATCATCATATTTTCGGTAATTTCAATTTCTAAACAGTTGGCAGGAAGCCAAAATTCTTCGAGCACCTGCTGAATTTTATCCACAAGATCATGTTGTAAAAATTGCTTGGCCGATAAATTAACAGCTACTTTGATATTTTGTATCCCCGCATCTAGCCACTTTCTTATTTGTCGACAAGCATTCCGAATGACCCAATCCCCGATAGGTAAAATTAAACCCGTTTCCTCCGCGATGGGAATAAACTCAGCGGGTGGAATATCACCAATTTCGGGATGCGTCCATCTTAATAACGCTTCCATTCCAACAATCTTTTGTTCCGTTAAATGTATTTGCGGCTGAAAATGTAAAGTCAATTCCTCATTTGCTAAAGCACTGTACAAACTATTTTCGATCATTAATTTTTCAAATGAGCCCGCAGCAATTTCGACGCTGGCTTTTTCAATTTCTTTTCGCCCGTTTCTTTTTGCTCGATACATGGCCATGTCCGCATTTGTAATGAGTGTTTCAATTTCATCCCCGTCATATGGATACAGACTAATCCCAATGCTTGGATTCATATAAATTTCAGTTTCCTTTAATTGAAAGGGCATACGAAAGGCACGCAATATTTCCATAGCCTTTCTATCGATATCCTCTTCACGCTGTAAATCGGTTAGCAAAATAATAAATTCATCCCCACCCATTCTGGCCACCATATTTCCTAAACCAGAACATTTCTTCAACCTTTGTGATACTTGTTTAAGGAGTATATCACCGTATGTATGACCTAATGTGTCATTGATGAACTTGAATCGGTCCAGGTCAATATACAATACTGCTAACAGATTATTCATTTCGTTAGCAAGGTGAATGGCCCTTTGTAAATGCTTTGTAAACAGATAACGATTCGGGAGATTGGTTAAGGGATCCAGCCCATTCATTTTGATATCTGTCAAAATCAAACCAATTTGATTATGGTCATCAAGAAAACTGGCTTCGACCCAATATGAAATTTCTTCCCCTTTCTTCGTTTTAAGGGATGCTTGCCCATGTTTGTTGGTCAGGATTGAATCAATGTCACTAATAAAGTGATCCGTGCTTACCCCCATTAACTCTTCATGAAAATAGCCGCTTTTCTCAACAAATGCATCATTTGCAAAGGTAATCTCTCCCTTACAATTAATAATAATCATCATTGTTCGAAATTGTTGTAGAATTGTTGTATCCATATTCATTCCCTTTCAAAAAACAGACTAAGTAAAGGGTACCTTTATTTAAAACTAAAAACCTTGACTGAAATCAAGGTTTTGGAGTTTTGCATCGCCATAATAATATTGTACAAACAAAAAAGGAAGAAAACATCAATGGCATTATATACATATGTAGAAATTTTTATCATGGGAGCAGCGGTTGATTATCCATTCTTTCATCCTCACACTTTCAAAACGATACTACCGCCCAAATGGGGCTGAGAGGCATGGTAGGTGGCGGTGGTTGCATCAGACGTACTCATTAACTCCTGAATAGCACCACCTTGTTGTTCTACATTTCCTATTGCCATCTTCATAACTGACATGGAAGCTTCCTGCTGAACTTTACCTTGACTTAATACCATTGAGATTAATGAGATATCCAAGAAAACATCACCTTTCTACTATATTAATTAACATAAGAATGTAACTATTTTTCTAAAAAATTCACTTCCCTACGATTTATGAAAATACATTTAAAAGTTATGTACCTCCTATAATTAATTTGTTTTTTATTTCTTACTTCCAGGTTCTCCGTTCATTTTATAAGATATATCTTCAACTTTTTGAGACATCACTTCAACCTTTTTTGATAATCCATCTATTTTTTGAGATGTATCTTCTAAAGATTTAGCTGCCTTTTCCATAAACGGGAGTGTCACTTTCTTTACTAATACAATTAATAGCGTCAATGCAGCAAAGAAAAGTTTAAATAGTGCACTTGAAATTTCCCATAAAACAATACTAAATAATTCTATCATGCTCAAAACAAGCTTTAGAAACCGGGAGTTAGAATTAGCTGTTTTTGCAGTACTTAATCCAATTAAAAAAGACGGGAATAAGTTTGGTAAATATTTATCTATAGTCCCTATTAGAGAAACTATTGCGAAAAATAAAAATATTATTAGTCTTAAATGATTTAATACTGAAATTAAGACTTCAACTTTACTCTCTGTTGAATTTATAGAAAAAATAAACATAAAAATTGTACCTACCTATGTTCTAATTATAGGATTACTTTACCACTAAAAAAAGTTTTCCAAATAACAAGAAGCCAGTTATTACCCTGGCTCCTTTTGTAAAAAATATTAACGAAGAAGTTGTAGAACTCCTTGTGGTTGTTGGTTGGCTTGCTTTGCCGCTATGCCTTTCGGTCACAGAAAAGACTATATCTTCATCCATGGTTTTCATGGAGCTGGGCACTTCGAACAGCTTTTGCTGCCCTACGAGATTCATAGCCATAGCCTTTCCGCCTTAGACCGTGTTCTCTAGTCGTTGAACCTTCTCCAAAGTTTCCTCACAGGAGCTTGGCTGCTGATTATCCATTGTTCATCTTCATCATTTTCACACCTTCACGTTTACCGTTTCCAGTTACGTTGTGGCTGATGAGGCTTTAGGAAGTTCCAGCAATTCACCCAGTTATCCTCTAGCTCGTTACCAAGCTAGACGCCCTTCAAATCATTATCTCAAAAGTTGTAATACTCCTTGAGGCATCTGATTAGATTGAGCCAACATTGCTTGTGCTGCTTGAGAAAGAATAGAGTTCTTAGTTTGGTTCATCATTTCTTTCGCCATCGTGCGAACATTTACTTTCATAAATGACTAGACTATATCTTCACCCTCTAGCAATCTAGTAGGGGTCGGGCACTTCGGATTCACAACGCTGATGACCATTGTTTCACCTATGGATTTCATCATCATAGCTTTCGCCTTAGATGGTCTATCCTAGTCGTTGAACCTTCTCCATCCTTTCGGAACAGGAGCTTGGCTGCTGATTGCCCAATCTTTTCTTTTATCAAACCATCACGCTTGTCGTTTTCAACTACGTTGTGGTAAGAAAAGCTCTAAGGGTTTTCCAGCAATTCACCCGATAATGATCTCTAGCCGTTACCAGCTAGGACGACTGTGCTTGTCACTGCTTAGGCAGCTAAAGCATAATCTACGTCTCGGATACGAGATTCCGCAGCAGTTAAGTTTTCAGAAGAAGTTCCTAAATTGTTAATCGAGTGATCTAATCGGTTTTGGAATGCACCGAGTTTTGAACGTTCTGCGGAAACTTTATCTAATGCATTTTGAATAACAGTTGTTGCAGTTTCAGCACCTTGCTGAGTAGAGAGATCTACCGAAGATAATGCCAGTGACTGAACACTCATTTCATTAATATCTACCTTCATTGTTTGATCTTGATTAGCACCAATATGGAATGATAGAGAACCATCATCTTTAATATCTTTTGCTGTTTGAGTTTCTTTATATGAACTTAATTTATTTGTAAAATTATCTGCTACTTCTGTTTTATCTGTTGAAGATTTTTGTACAGAAAGATTCAAGTTAGATATTTCGAAAGATTCACCTAATTGACCAGTAATTTGTAATTTATTATTACTAATAGAAACTTGTGCAGTTCCACCGATAGTATCACGAATAGATGTTGCTAAATCATCTAAATCTGTGGTGCTAGTTACAGCCAATGATGCGGTTTTTTCTTTACCACCAACAATAACACTAACATTAATTTGATTGCCTGCTTTAATCCCAAGGTTATTTCCATTAGAATCAGCTAAGGAAACTAAGGTCGTTGAACCTGTTGAGGTATTTGCTGATGCAGTTCCGTTTGCAGCAACTGGTGTACCATAGTTAATGGTGCTTGCTACTAAAGCATCTTTTGTTCCCGCAGTAATTGCCACACTACTACTTGCACCAGTTGTTGCCGATACGAATGAAAGTTTTCCGTCTGATGTTAACTCAGCGGTTACTTTTCCCGCCAATGCACCTGTTTTCCCAATTTGATCATTTATTTCATCTACTAACCCTTGAGCTGTATATGTGCCTGCTGATAATGTAATTTCGTTTGCTCCGGCACCATCCACATTAATATTTAACTGGTCATTTGTTCCAGTTGTAATTGTAGTACTAGCTGCAAGTGCATTTGCTCCAATAGAAGTACCCTGTGTAGCAGAAGTTTTTAAAGCTACTGAGTCTAACTTTGTTGCTTTAGCTGTTGCACTTCCTGCCTCTAAATCACCATTTAGTAATTTCTTTGTGTTAAATTCTGTTGTACCAGAGATTCTATCAATTTCATCCTTCAATTGAGAAACCTCTTTTTGAATTTCTGTACGGTCTGAATCTGTAGAGGTATCATTCGATCCTTGAACTGCTAATTCACGCATACGTTGTAATATATCTTGAGTTTCATTTAAGGCACCCTCGGCCGTTTGCAATAAACTCACACCGTCCTGTGCATTCTTAGAAGCCATATCTAGTCCGCGAATCTGTCCACGCATTTTTTCAGAAATTGCTAAGCCTGCAGCATCATCTGCAGCACTATTTATCCTTAGTCCTGAAGATAGTTTTTGCATTGATTTTTGTTGTGCATTCGATGCAGCGTTTAACTTATTGTAAGTGTTAAGTGCTGCAATATTGTGATTAATTTGCATTTGTGAAAACCTCCTAGTTATTGTTTAATTATTTTGTTTTGCAGAAGTTTTTTCCGCAAAGTTTATATAATAATTCCCGGATGGGTTTATTATCAAAATGAATTTGCTAAGAAACTATTATTCATCCATTCTTAAAGTTTGATTAACTAATAAGTTCTTTCGCTTGTTTTTTGTATATTTCTTCGCGAAATACACTAATTTCTTTTGGAGCATCAATTGCGAATCGCAACAGGCCCGATTGTGTTTGAATCATGGCAATCTTCACATGATCACCAATTTGCACCGTTTGACCTATTTTTCGATCCGTCTTTTTAGGCCAGCCCTGTTTGTTTGGATTTTGACTTATTGACGAAATCCTAACGTAGTTTGGAGCATCAACAGCAAGCTTGAACTTTGAACCGTATTGAAGAACAGTCACTTTGATTTCATTATCAATAATCACCGATTGTCCAACTTCCCTGCCTACAATCAACACCTTGCTGCGCCACCCCTTTCCATTTTTACACCAAGAAATTTGTCAGAAGCTTTCAACCATATACCCAAAACTACCATCACAAATCCCTTAATTTAATTATCGGATAATCCAAAAATAAATTTAGTAGTTTTATCAAAATTATTTATGTATTATTTATAAAAGACAACCACAATTTCTTGATATTATTTTTATCGGAAAGTCATAAAGATAGTTTAGTATTTTGAAGAAATTATTTTCCTAATCAAAAAGGTAATCTGAATATTATCCAGATTACCTTTTTGATTTATATTGTTTATTGCCCCAATTGCTGATATAGCCACGAACTTTGAGAATTTAATCTTTGTAATGCCTCTTCCATTGCATTAAATTTCTTCCATAAATTCTGTTCTTGAGTTGCTAGTCGATCTTGCACCTTGGCCATATTCTTATCAATCGTTGCTGCTTCTTTGGCCAGATTACTATTAACAGAAACCGTCCCTGGCGCACCGGCAATTACCTTTAATTTATCAATAATATCACCAATTCGATCGTATACCCTTACTGCCAAACCGCTTTTTGAATATTTTTCTGAACTGGTGATGGTATTGTCACTTGGCACACCGGTATCAAACTTGCTGGCAAACAATTTTTGAATATCAGTCAAATTTGTGGACAGCATCGATTTTAACTTTGTTTCATCTAATGTTAATTTCCCATTATCCCTGTAATTTGTACTTGTGGTAATGCCAATATCCTTCAATGAGCCTACAGTCCCGGTAACTCCCTGTACTGCCTCATTAATACTTGTCCGGATTTGAGTCAAGAATTGCCTAATCGTAGGATCATTTGCCAACATCCCACTTTTCGCTTTTTCCTCCCACAGCTTTATATCATCTTCTTTCATTTCCTTCTTTTGGGCGGCTGTTAATGGTGGATACTTACGATTTTTTGTTTCACCAAGCTTGTCATTTAAATCTTTGATTAAATCATTATATTTCTCCACAAAGGTTTTCATTTTATCAAAAATCTTATCCGTATCCGGGACTACTTTAACGGCGACATTGCTTCCGTCGGGAATTGCTTGTTTAAGATTGATTTGGACACCGTCATAAATAAATGTATTGTCCGCTACCTTAATGGTCGTCCCGTTAATGATCACTTCACCAGGCACTGCATTAGCCCCATTTGTAGTGGTGCCATCTGCAATATTTAATAAAGATTTTGCTTTATCATTTGAACCGGTAATCGCTATCGTTTTATCTGAACCTGTTTCAGTCGTATTAAAAACTAACGAGCCGCCAACATTGGAGGCTATCACCTTGGTTTTATCACTAAAAGAATTAATGATTTTTATCGCCTCATCAAAAGTGCTCGTTTCAGGTATAGCGATGTCAGTCCCATTTAATGTGAAGCTTAATTTATTTGTATCAGATCCATCCTCAACTAATTTTGCTGATCCACTGGCTATTCCAGTTGCAAAACTTACCGAACTCCCTCGTGCAGGGATCGCCAAATCTGCTTTCGAAATCGTAAAGTTTAGTAGTGTCGATTTTGTTGACATTGAAACATCTATACTAGAACTGCTTGAACTCACCTTTTGAGCAGAAGTAAATGTCCCCTCAAGCCGTAAATCCTCCATCGCACTTCGAAAACTAGCAATTTTCGTATTAATTTCTCGATAAGCATCGGTCCGCCAGGTGTTAAGTGTTTTTGACTGCTCTAATTTATCCAAAGGGATTCTGTTTACCGCCATCATATCGCTAACCATTTTTTCAGTATCCATCCCGGACGCTAGTCCAGATACATGTGTTGTCAAGTTCACACTGACCATTCTGTTTCCCCCTTCATTTAAGTGTTATCAACTAGGACTTTTCCGCTATTATGAATCTTCTATACTCATGTATCGGTTATATCCCATAAAAGTTAAGTAAATATGTAAAAAGACCGCGATCACCCACAGGTGAGGCGGCCTTAGCTTACTCAATCACTTCAAAATACTATTCGCAATCCCATTCATCTGATCTGCATAAGAAACCGCTCTGGCATTCATTTGAAAATTCCGCTGGGCCATCATCAATTCCGTCATCTCTGTCGTTAAATCGACATTCGATCCCTCAAGGAAACCGGTTGAAATTTGCGCCATTCCCGCAGGTTGCATCCTCACATAGTCAGCCACATTCCCTCCGTTAGGCAATGCCGCTGGGTCAATCGCAAATTCATTCCCTCCGGCATTACGAAGGATCGATGGATTTTGAATATCAACAAGTCCCACTCGCTGCGCTGAGGTAAATGATGCTTCTAAACCATTTTTATTTTTTAAATTAATTTGCCCGCTGGAGTCAATATTCACATCATACTTAGCATCGAGCTCAATCGGTTTGCCAGTTTGATCCAGCAAATAGCCGCCCTTAGCATTAGCCAAATAGTAACTATCGGGATTAGCAGGATTCGGGCTTAAATGAAAGCTTCCATCGCGCGTATAACGTACTTCACCGGAAGCAGGCTCGCCTACTTGAAAATAGCCGTTCCCTTGGATCATGAAATCAAACGGATTTCCCGTTTCAATAGCCTGTCCCGGCGCAGTGTCCAGTTGGGTTAGACCAGAACGAGCACCATAGCCAACGCGAAGGCCATTAGGTGTTAACCGGCCGATTTCTTGATTCGACTTAGTCTGGTTGTTAATTTGATTCGCTAAAATTTCCGAAAAACTATGATCTCGGCGCTTATACCCTGTTGTATTCACGTTCGCTACGTTATTTGCCGTAGTATCAATTTTTTGCTGGAATGCATTTAGTGCACCGGAAGAAATATATAATGAAGTATTCATCTGTTTAGCTCCTGTTCTTCCTCAATTATCCGTTTAGTTTCCCAACAGAACTTAACTGCTGTAAAGATTGATCATACACTGTGATCACCTTTTGATTGGCTTCATATCCACGGACTGTCAGCATCATTTCTGACATCGTTTGCCCGGCATCCACATTAGATTGCTCAACATACCCTTGTTGTAGGGAAACTCCAGGATTCACTCCTCCGGCATCCTGAATAAACGGTGCCTGTGTATCTGACTGATAAACATTGCCGCCAAGCCTACGAAGTTCGAATGGATTTTGAACCACTGCAATGCCAATTTGGCCAACATTCGCCGAATTTACCGTGATTTGACCATCACCGTTAATCTGCAAATCTTCTTTTCTAATCCCATTCGCAAGTTGAAGTGGCTGATGATTCGCTCCTAACACTCGATACCCATCCGATGTTACCACGTTGCCATTCGAATCCAAATCAAACTTACCGTTCCTTGTGTAGCCGACCCCACCATCTGGCATCTGAACCGCAAAAAAGGCGGTAGGCTTAATTATGCGTCCACTCACATTTTGCATCGGAATCGCCTGATCATCGATGGCAACATCAAGCGGCAAGCTGCTTTGTACTAATGAGCCCTGTTGAAAGCTTGGTATCCGTTCCTGTGCATACACCCCTGTGGAGAGTTCACCAATCGGGACTGGCTGTCCTGGTATCTGCGAGGCACCGGAACCATTCCCATTTTCATTAAAATCTCGTATTCTAGTCATTAATAAATTAGGAAAAGCACGCAGCACGGTATCATCCTTCTTAAATCCTGGTGTTTGCGCGTTGGCCAAATTATTGGCAAGAGCCTCTTGCTTGCGCTCCAGTGAATACATCCCTGATGCGGCAGAATATAAACCTTTTAACATGTTTCTTACTCCCTTCGAACCATCCACACTGACCGTTCGCTATATCTTTCTGTCTCTTTAGGTATATAAATTAAGCAATAACCCTTTCATTTCACCAATTCGTTCCAAAAGAGTTAAACCTGTTGTTTGTTGATTTAACACATGGTCGGTTAGTTCGATCAATTTACGATCGAGCACCTGAATCGTTTTAAGCGTTTTGTTGCCGCCGTACATGTCCCAGCTTTCAGTTTGATGCAAGGCCAACCCGTTCTTTGTCACTTCTCCCATAAACTGTTTCACTAGATCCTTATATTTATGTAGCTCACGAAAGGTTGGATTGTCAGATAACTGCTGGCCTTGCTGATCAATATCCTCCAGCAGCTTATGTAGATAATCCTTCGTTAGATCCTTCGAATAGGAGCTAATAATTTTTTGAAAAGCTGCTTGATTGGCGTTGGACCGCTCCGCTCCGGCCGGCCGGGGATCACCAATATTGACTCTTACCGGGTCTTGTATCTTCAAAAGGAGTCATCCTCACATTCTTCATCAAAATCTATCAAGTAATAATCAAAATGATGCTTTAATTATACTTCATCTGCATCAAAATTTCATTACCAGTTATAGAGAAAAAAAGAAAAAAGCCCTTATCTCGTTTGATAAGAGCCTAGGATAAATCCTCCGTTAACCTAGAATAGATCTGAACATTGTTCCTGCCTGATTCCTTCACCACATAAAGGGCATTATCCGCATGTTTTAATAGTTCATCACTAGTGGTGCCATCAGTCGGATAAAAAGCAATGCCCATACTTAATGTCATTTGTATCACATGCTCCCCGAATTTCCATGGTTCCTTTAATGAAGCAAGAATTCGTTTCGCAATAATGAGTGCATCCTCTTCATCAATCAGCTCAGATAGGATGATGGTAAACTCATCACCGCCATGACGCGCCAATGTATCGGTTTCACGCAGTTGATTTTTTACTCGCAGCGAAAATTCCAATAAGAGTTCATCGCCAATATCATGACCATAGGTATCATTAATTCGTTTAAAATGATCCAAATCAATAAACAGGACAGCAAATTTTCGGTTGTACCGCTTCCCTTCTTTAAGGGCCTGCTCTAATTTTTCCTTAAAAAGTCTTCTGTTGGGAACACCTGTTAACGCATCATGGAAACTTAAGAACTCCAATTCCTTTTGGTAGTTTTTCCGTTCCGTAATTTCACGCCCCACCAACATCATATGTTGAAAGTTTCCGTCCTCATCAAACATGGGTGTCCCTTTCAACTCCAGCCACACATCATATCCCGATGGATGGATGCGATGGATTTCACGTGTAAATGCTTTCTGGGTAAGAACCATGTTGACAAACGTATCTTTAAAGCCTTCATCCACAACGCCATCTGGCTGATGAAGCACCCATTTTCCGATATATTCTTCTGCATTATAACCCAATACCGTCTTGTGTGAAGGTGAGGCATATGTGACCACACCATCTAAATTAAGCAATTGGATTAAATCTAGCGAATTATCAGCTAGAAGCCGGTATCTTCTTTCGCTATCTCTTAGTGAATCCTTCGCCTTATAAAATTCTGTTAAATCTTTCACGATACAAAAATAGCAGATGATCTTATGTTGAGACTTTAATGGAATGCACTTTACTTGTAGGTGCAAAACATTCCCCTTTTTGTGATAGGCATCGATTTCTTCCTTATACGGTATTCCTTGCACTGCTTTTTTAAAGTGAGCAAATACCTTTTTTTGTTTAGAAACGATTACCCTCCGGAAGTGAATCCCTTGAGCTTCCTCAACCGTGTAGCCAAGTATTTCCACTGCCCTTCGATTTAACTGAACAATTCTTCCATCTACTGAAAAAACAAGTACTGCATCGGGATTTTCCTCCACAATAGATTGGAATAGTTCATTAGAACTTTCATTAAGTGTCATAGTCGTTTAACACTTCCCTTTGATAAATCCATACGGTGTACATTCATACGCTTTTCTCTGTTCTTAGAATAGGAAATAAGAAAAGTTGACGATTTAATTTAGCCGCTATTATCACTTTGCGCAATTGTTAATACCTCATGTAATATTTGTTCGATCCGCTGAACTTCATCTAGTAGATTCTCAGAAGAAATGGGTGATTCTATTTCTAATTTCTGAATCAATTTCTTAATAGAAAAAAGAGGATTACTCAAATCCTGCGTAAATTTGAGAAGCTTGTTTTCAATCAATAACATTTTTGCCTTAATACGTTGTAAAGATTCTTCCATTTGTTTTTTTTCAATTGCTGTACTAAAAAATTCCTGCGAGGCGTTTTCCATCATTTCATCCGTAATATTTTTATTCATTTGCCCTTGAAGAATCCCTTCCCGATCAATAAATTCCTCAATATCATTAAAGAAATGTATCAATTCTTCTGGGGGTAATGGTTTACTAAATAAGTATCCCTGTCCTTGATTACACAGATTTTCCTGTAAAAAGTTGAGTTGATCCTTTGATTCAATTCCTTCCGCAATGACACCCATTTTTAATTGATGGGCCATGGCAATAATCGTTTTCACGATCGTGGTATTATTGGAATTGGACGTACAATTTCTGATAAATGATTGATCTATTTTTATTTTACTAATAGGAAATTCCTTCAAGTAAAAAAGTGAACTAAATCCTGTTCCAAAGTCATCCAAACTTATTTGCAAACCGAGGCTTTTAAGTTCCCTTATGATCGGTAGAACTAATTCTGTATCTGCCATCATACTTTCCGTAATCTCTAGCTCTAAATATTCCGGTGAAAGCTCTGTTTTGTTTAATATATCACGAACAACATCAACAAATGCAGGCTGACCAAGTTGACGAATAGAGAGATTCACAGACATGACGATTGGCGTGTAGCCTGCATCCTGCCATGCCTTATTTTGCAAGCATGCAGTCCGTAAAACCCATTCTCCCATGGGGATAATAAGTCCTGATTCCTCCGCAAATGGAATAAAATCAAGCGGTGGGATGAGTCCCTTGTTCGGATGCTGCCAACGGATCAGTGCCTCCACACCCATAATTTTACCAGAAATTAAATTTAATTTCGGCTGATAATTGAGTAGGAATTCCTCTCGTTCAAGCGCTTTCTTTAGATCGGTTTCTAAATGAGATGTTTCATATGTATGTCGCACAATCTCCTTTTCACCACCATATGTATGTTTAAGACTTGCGATGAATCAGTCATTTCCCATTGAACTTTTTATGATTTTACCTTAATCGAATCAATTCTTAACCAACCGATTCGATTAAGGTTTCTGTACTAAATAGTTTTTTTGAAATGGATAATCCTTTAACTTAGTTTTTCAACCTCTTCTTTAACGTTTGAAATGGCTGTGACCACTTCTTTCACTTCTTTCGCTTGCATTTCCATTCCAGAGGATAATTCTGCACTCTGCTCAATAACATGCTCAACTTCTGATGCAATCTCTTCGCCATATTTCGCCTGGTTGGCGGTAGCGACCGTCATTTGGTCAACCATTTCTTTGATACTATTAATATTTCGGACAATTTCTTCAGATGTCAGGGCTTGTTCCTTCGTTGCATTTGTTACTGAATTGGATTGGTTGGTTACATTTTCAACTGCCGTAACAATCGCACGGGCACCATCTGCTTCCTCACCTGTCGCAATAATAATTTGTTGCACTTGTTCTTGAATTTCAAAAATTCCTTTTACGATTTCCTCTGCGGTGATCGATTGTTCTTTTGTGGAATAAGCCATTTCTGTCGTCCGCTTCATCGTAAACTCAACGGCTCTCTCAAAATACTCGCTATTCTTTGTTTGTTCATCCGTTTCGTTGGCAATTTGGTTCATTTCTTCTGTTACTTCAATAATTCCCTGGTAAATCTTTTGAATGGCCTGATTTGTTTTTTCAGCTAATTCATTTCCTACTCTTACTTTATCTGAACCATCTTGTATCGATGTAACGGCAACCGCTGTCTCCTGTTGAATTCCTTTGATGCGGATAGCAATTTCTTTTGTCGCTTTTGCAGAACGTTCCGCAAGTTTACGAACTTCATCCGCGACAACGGCAAACCCTTTTCCATGTTCCCCGGCTCTTGCTGCTTCAATCGCTGCATTTAGTGCCAATAGGTTTGTTTGTTCTGCGATATCATCGATCACCTTAATAATGCTGCCAATTTCTTCGGAGCTTTTTCCAAGGCTTTCAATCACACCACTTGCATGATTGATGACATATGAAATCTCCTTCATGCCATTTAATGTTTCATTTAATGAAGATGTCCCCTCAACCGCATCATTTTTTACAGAAGAGCTGAGCTCATTAACCGTTTGTACACTCTCTGCCACTTTTCGAATGGAGGTAACAATATCCGTTACGGCTTTTGATGTCTGATCTGCCGTACCGTTTATATTCTCCGCACTTTCGTATACACCTTTTATCGATTTGCTCATTTCCTCAATCGCCGCTGAGATTTGTTCAACACTTGCCCCAACCGTACCGGCGCTGCCAGCCACTTGCTCAATGGAAGCCATCATTTCTTGGATGGCCGAGGAAGTTTCCTCTGCAGAAACAGATAAAAGATTGGCGTTCCCTGCTACTAAATTAACCGACACACTCATTTCTTCAATTGCTGCTGAAATTTCATCCACACTTGATGAGGTCATATTGGTGTTGCCTGCTACCTGCTGAATCGATGACACCAATTCACTAACTGAATCATTGGTCTTTTTCATCCGGGTATCAAGGTCCTGTGAACTTGCAGCAGATTCATCGATTGATTTCTTGATTTCAGAAATGGAAGTCATCGTTCTATCCACATTGTTCTCCACCTCTTTTACAGAGCGGGCAATTAGTTTTGTCATAAAGAAGGAAACCATGATGCTGAATAGTCCTGCAATAATGGATACCATGAGAATTTCTTTAATATAGGCTGCCGAATTATTTTCGGCATCTTTGACTGCCGTATTGGTATGTTCACGAGAATTATTTGCGAATGTATTAAGGGCTGCTGTTGCGTTATCTCCCCGAACCTTTAAATCGTCCAATTTGTCGTGAAGCGCATCATAATCATTATTTTTCGATTCTTCTATTAAAGATGGAATAATGGCAACGTATTGCTCAAAACTTTTACTGAAATCATTCAATAACTTTTTATTATCACTAGGAAGAGGCATTTTTTCCATCTCTTTAATATCTTTTCTTACCTTTAGGGTTTTTTCTCTAATATAATTTTCTGTTGCTGATTTCTCCGCTGTGTCACGGAGAAACGCATGCTGATTCACATAGCGATGGATACCGGTTACTTCTTCCCGCATATTTCCAATTAGTTCTGTCTTAGGAAGTTGTGTTTTTCCTATATTCTGAATATCTTCCTTTAAATGATTGATGCTGTTATACGCCACAATGGAAAGTGATGCAAAAAATACAATCACAATAATATGACTTACCCATTGTTTTACATTCATTGAAACGTTATTTGACAGTTTCTTAAACATCTATTTACCCTCTCCAATTATTCAACTATAACGCTTTGATTATTTCTTTCAGTTCATCTAAGTTCGTAGTATTTTCCAGCAATGTTTCCATATCCAGTAAAATAATCAAACGGTCATCTAATTTGGATACACCTTTCAGATAAGAAATATCCGTCTCTCCCATAAGGCTTGGCTGTTGAATGGTTTCCGGTGCTAGATCCGTTACATCTGTGGCTGCGTCAACCACAACCCCAATCTCTTGATCACCAGAGACCTTCACAATGATGATTCGCGCTGTATCCGTTGAAATATGTGATTGGTCTGTTAACGCAGAGCGCATATCCACCACTGGAATGATCACATCCCTGACTGTCGTAACCCCCAAGACATGCGCCGGACGATTAGGATACGTATTGATTTCCTGCATTCGCTCAATGGAAACAACCTGATTAATATGAACTCCGTACTCCTCAAGACCTACTTTAAATATCAGTACTTTACAATCCTGAACCATAAATTGCTCCATTAAAAGAACCTCACTTCATTGAAAAATTTCATATATAATGTAGACTAGATTACCTCTTCTGTTTTCAATAGCTCTTCTACATTTAATAAGATGATGATCCTGCCATCAGAAATGGCAATACCTTCGAAAAATTCGGAATGTATGGCACTGGAGGATTCAGATTCGATTGCCTCTTCTGCAATATCAATCACATCGCTAATTTGGTCCACAATCAATCCTACCTCAATTTCCTCCACTTTCGTGATAATCAATCGTGTAAATTTTGTATAGGTTGCTTGATTAAGAGTAAGTTTGCTGCTTAGATCCAGCACAGGAATGACATTTCCACGAAGATTTATCACACCTTTTACATAGATTGGGGCATTAGGAACCCGTGTGATCGGAAGGAGCTGTTCAATCGACTGTACATACTGAATGTCCAATCCATACTCTTCCCCGTTCAGTTTAAAGGCGACAATTTTTCTATTCATTGAAAAGCTTCACCCTTTCTAATTAAATAATTGATTCGTATCCATAATTAATGCTACTTCTCCGGTGCCTAGGATGGTTGCCCCAGAGATAGCAAATAGGTTGGTCAAGTAGTTCCCTAAAGATTTCAATACAACCTCTTGTTGTCCAATGACCGAATCCACCACAAGGCCCTTTAGTTTGTCTCCTTTACGGGCAATCACAACTAATTGCTGTTCAAGTTCGATGTCGGTTTCAACAGTTGGTACTTTGAAAATATCGTTTACCTCCACAAGAGATACAACTTGATCTCTAAACTGGAACACTTTTTGTCCATAAAGAGTGGTGACCTGCTCTCCTGAAACTTCCGTTATTTCCAAAATGGAACTGAACGGAATTGCATAGGTTTCTTCTCCAGCTTTAATTAACATTGCATTGATGATTGATAAAGTTAACGGCAATTGAATTCGGAAAGTAGAACCATGTCCAGGGACGGAATCAATGCTGATCTCCCCACTTAATGATTCGATTTTTGTTTTCACCACGTCAAGGCCGACACCGCGACCAGAAATATCCGAGATTTTATCGGCAGTGCTAAATCCGGAAGAGAATAGGAGTGCAAAAACCTGCTGATCTGTTAGCGAATCAGCTTCTTTCTGGGTGACAACACCCCGTTCAAGCGCTTTATTCAAGACTTTATCACGATTAATGCCCTTCCCGTCATCGGCTACTTCAATAAATACGCTGTTTCCACTGTGGTAGGCCTTTAGCGTAATCTTCCCTTCCTCCGGCTTTCCAGTGGCGAGTCTTTCTTCTGTTGATTCAAGTCCATGATCTAATGCATTCCTTAGCAGGTGGACTAATGGATCTCCAATCTCGTCAATGACCGTCCGATCTAATTCTGTTTCTTCTCCCTCCACCACTAGTTGAATTTTCTTCTTCAGGTCTTTTGCAAGATCCCGAATCATCCGAGGGAAACGATTAAAAACCTGGTCTACTTGAACCATTCGCATGTTCAAAATAATTCCCTGCAAATCTGTTGTGATGCGGGTCATATGTTCAACTGAATCTATTAATTCACGATTCTCTGCCTTCCTCGAGATAAGTTCCAGCCTCCCGCGGTCGATAATTAATTCACTGAACAGGTTCATCAACTGATCAAGCTTTTCAATATCAACACGGATGGATTTTGATTTATGCTTCTTTTTTACCGATGCTGGTGTCGGTGCAGCTTCCGCTTTACTTGTTGTTTCAGTTTGTTTCACTACCGTCTCACTAGTGTTATTCGACACTGGCGACGCTTGCTTGGTTCTCTCTAGAATCAAAACATCTGTTAATTCAGAAATTTGATTAAATTGTGATTGTATTTCTGCTTCCTCATGATCAGATAATAGTAAAATCGTAAAAGAATCATCAAACTTCTCAGCTTCAATATCTTCTGCTGAAGGGTTACTATGAATAATTTCCCCAAGTTCCCCTGCCGCTTGAAATACCATATAGGCCCTGATCGATTTCATCACACATTTTGGGTCTATCGATATCTTAATTTGAAAAACTTTATTTCCTAGCTTTTTTGCTTCCTCTATCATCGATTGTTCAAATGTATCCAACACCAACTCCTCGGCAACAGCAGTGGCTGCTACTTCAGGTAAAGCCTGACCCCCAATAGCTTGAAAACTAGAGGGATTATGAATCATGGTTAATTGGCGAACGACTTCCGTCACATCTGCTTTTCCATCCCCGCCTTGCTCTATGCTATCTATCATTTTTTCGATTAGATCGACACATTGGAAAATGACATCCATTATTTCGTTCGTAATGGTTAATTTAGCGTTCCGCACAAGATCCAATACATTTTCCATTTCGTGTGTTAATGAAGCAAGATCTTCAAAGCCCATGGAAGCGGACATTCCCTTTAGCGTGTGTGCGGATCGAAAAATCTCATTCACGATTGAAAGGTTTTCAGGTTCAGCTTCGAGTTTTAACAATTCATCATTTATTGATTGCAAATGTTCTTTTGATTCTTCAATAAATAATTCCAAAAAATCATTATATTCCATTTCAAACTCTCCTCAAACTGGCAATAGTTCTCCGATTAATAACAAGACAAAAACCTTTTGATGAATGAATAATCTATTTTCATCTTAGCATAATTTCCATCATCAGAATCAAACTTTTTTGAGACTTTTGGACTATTTCATATATTTTTTTTACATTCTGATGGTAAAACGCCTTCGCATGTGCTAGCGAAAGCGTTTTTCTATCAAAATTATTTTAGTTTTTTGATTTGGCGACTGACGTCTTTAATTGAGGTAACGACCTCTTCGACTTCTTTTGTTTGTATTTCAATCCCACTATTCAATTCTTCTGTTTGTTTGCGGACGTTTTCAACCACAATGGATATCTCTTTTCCGTACCTTGCTTGGTGATTCGCGGCTTCAGTGATCTGTATAACCCTATCCTTCATACTGTTAATATTCCGGACAATTTCTTCAGCCGTAAGTGCCTGTTCCTTGGTAGCATTGGTTACGGAATTTGATTGATCTGTCACGCTCTGGACTGCCTCAACAATCGCAAAACTTCCTTGGGCTTGTTCAGCGGTTGCGATAGAAATTTGTTCAACCTGGGTTTTAATATTGATAATTCCTTTGACAATTTCTTCTGCTGTAAGCGCCTGTTCATTCGTAGAATACGCCATCATGGCTGATCGCTTCATAGCCGTTTCAATGGAATCGGCAAAAAGTTCACTATTCTTTGATTGTTTTTCTGTTGCAATGGCAATTTGTTTCATTTCTTCGGTAACTAAGGCAATGCCTTCCGTAATTTTGGTAATAGCTGAATTTGTCTGATTCGCCAATTGATTTCCGGCTTTTACCTTTTGTGCACCATTATTGATGGCAGACATGGCAACGGTTGTTTCAGCTTGAATTCCCTGAATAAGAGTGGCAATCTCATTTGTTGCTTTTACGGAACTTTCAGCTAACTTTCTAACTTCATCCGCGACAACAGCAAACCCTTTTCCATGTTCTCCGGCACGCGCAGCCTCAATAGCTGCATTAAGCGCTAATAGATTTGTTTGATCAGCGATATTATCGATCACTTCAATGATGCTGCCAATTTCATTTGAACTCTCTCCTAAGGTTTCCATAACCTGACTTGCTTTGGTAATAACCTCAGAGATTTCTTTCATGCCCTCTAATGTTTCTTTCAAAGAAGCAGCACCCTCAAATGCATCATTTTGAACCGTGTTGCTGAGGCCGTTCACTTTATTTACACTGTCAGCTATTTGCTTAGTCGATTTAACCATGATCTCGACCGATTCATTCGTTTGTTCTGACCTCTCAGCCAACATTTTTGCGTTTTCACTGACATCATTTATCGATTTACTCATTTCTTCGATGGCGGCGGAGATTTCATCAACATTGATATCTACACTGCCGATGTTCATTGCTACCTGTTCAATCGAAGCCATCATTTCCTGAATTGCAGCAGAGGTTTCTTCGGCAGATGATGTAAGAATACCCGTGCTTTCAGAAACAATATTAATAGATGCACTCATTTGTTCTATTGCTGCAGATACTTCTTCCACGCCAGAAGCCGTAATATTCGTGCTTTCTGCAGTTTGTTGAATAGAAATGACAAGTTCACTAACAGAATCATTTGCTTTTATCATGGAGGTATCTAATACCTGTGCACTTGCAGCTGTTTGATCAATCGATTTTCTAATCTCCGTAACAGAGTGGGTAGTAGTATCTACATTTTCCACTACTTTACGAACGGAGCGTCGGATTAGAGTTGTAATCAGAAAGCCGACAAGCAAGCCCCAAAATATGGTCCAAATGGAAGCAATCGTTATTTGTAAACTAGAATCTCCCGCATCTTGTTTTGCTTTAGTAACAATCTTCTTGTTTCTTTTTTCTATGCTATCAGCAAATTTATCAAGGGAGATCATCGTTTTACTTCCGAATGCTGTTAATATCCCCATTTGCCCATGAATTTCGTCAAAATTGTTTGTTCCCGATTTTTCATAAAATGAAGGAAGAAGGCCAACATATTTTTCAAAGTTACCATCAAATTCCTTTAATGCTTTTTTATTATCATCGGTCAAGTTATATTTCTGCATTTCTTTTGTATTCTTATGAACCTTTTGGGCCTCCACTTTAATGAAACCTTCAATATTTTTTTTGGTTTCTGGGCTTTGTTCATATGCATGCATTGCCGCATACATCCGGATGTTTGTGACCTCTTCTTTTAGATTCCCTATCATTTCAATTTTGGGCATTTGCTTCATTCCAAGTGTATGTACATGGTCATCTAATAAATTTATGTTTTTATAGGATACAATAGTGATCGTCACTAAGAATAATAATACTAGAACAAAACTACCAAAAAGCTTAACAAGCATCGGTATTTTTCCAAACCAAAAATTAACTTTCTTAATAATTTTCATATCCCCTATTCTCTTCTTCTTGGGAATATTGTCGGATGTTTCATTACTCTTATTCGGTAATTTACTAAACATTCATTTCCCTCCTTTTGCCAAATTTGCTGAGTGTTCAAAAAAAAAAGCGAGAGGTTCGAACCCACTTTATACAGTTCACTTCCCGCTTCTCCTATTCAAAGTCTTATTCTATAAATATGATTATTTCCCTAATACTTTTGTAATAGATTCAATGACACGGTCTGCTTGGAATGGCTTAACAATAAAATCCTTAGCACCCGCTTGGATAGCCTCTAACACCATTGGCTGCTGCCCCATTGCCGAACACATAATGATTTTAGCCTGCGGGTTAACGGCTCTAATTTTCTTCACCGCGGTAATTCCGTCCATTTCAGGCATGGTAATGTCCATTGTCACAATATCAGGCTGTACTTCCTGATATTTTTCAAATGCATCTTCACCGTTTACGGCCTCTCCAACCACTTCAAGACCATTTTTAGTTAATATATCTTTTAGCATCATTCTCATAAATGCTGCATCATCAACGATTAATACCCTTGCCAACGTAATCCCTCCATATTGTAAAAGTTTAATTTAATTTGCCATTTTACTAATTCGATCCATAGTGCTTACAATATCTGTAATACGCACCCCAAAGTTTTCTTCAATAACCACCACTTCGCCTTTGGCGATCAACTTTTGGTTAGCTAAAATATCTACAGGCTCTCCTGCCAATTTATCCAGTTCAATGACAGCGCCTGGTCCTAATTCAAGAATCTTCTTAATCGGCATATCTGTACGTCCAAGCTCAACAGTAATCGTGAGTGGAATATCATATAACAAATCTAAATTACCTGCACCGGCACTAACTTGTGAATTTTTAGAGAACGTTGCATATTCAACCTTTTGTACGTTCGCATTTTCATTTATTGGTGCAGAGGACACATTTTGTGGCGCCTGTTGTTCCGTCATTGGAGCAGTTGTTGTTTGGGAAGCTCCCGTATTCGCTTGTTGTATTATTGGTTCCTTTTTCACTGGTACCGGTTCAGCCGCTTTTGCGGGGCTAAGGATTTTATGAATCATTTCCTTTGCAAATGACAATGGAATAAACTGAACCATATTAGAATCAATAAGACTTCCTACCTTCAAGCGAAAAGAGACTTTAATAATTATTTTATCTTCAAGATCTTCTAATTTTTTCGGCGGAAATCCAAGGACATCAACTGTTGGTGGTGAAATATCCACTTTTTGACTAAAAAGCGTTGACATAGATGTGGCAGCTGAACCCATCATTTGGTTCATTGCCTCTTGAACAGCACTTAAGTGCATTTCTGAAAGCTCAGGCTCTAACGTCAGTCCATCACCGCCCATCATTAAATTGGCAATGATTCTTGCGTCCTTTTCTTTTATCATTAATAAATTTTTACCACGGAAGCCAATGGTATAGTCAACGTGAACAGCCACATGTTTTTCCTGAATCAGATCTTCCATTTGTTCCTGTTCAATAATGGAAAGTGTCGGTGTCGTAATTTCCACTCGTTGATTTAACAAAGCAGACAGAGCCGTTGTAGAGCTTCCTAGGGAAATGTTACCAATCTCCCCCAATGCATCTTGCTCCATCGAGCTTAAAAAGTCATCAATGGATAAACTCGGAGGGGTCGACTCCATTTGACTAAATAGGGCATTGATTTCATCTTGTGAAAGTGAACCTTCATTCATCTTATTCTTCATCTCCTTCAGAATCAATTACTTGGTCAATCTGAACAGCATAATGACCGTTAAGGAGACCCGGATTCGCTAGAAATCTTGTCAATTGATCTACTTTAATTTGCAGTTTCCCCGCTTCGATTCCGATTACATCCCCGATTTGCAGATTTAAAACATCAGATACCGGCAGCTTTGCTCGCCCAAGTTCAGCAATAATCGGAATAGGGACAATATCCAAGTTTTGCATGATTTTATCATGCTGGGATACATTTGTTTTCGACATTGTTGAAAGCCATTGATGTGTTGTTAAATTAGGCAGCATTGGCTCCACAATTAAATGCGGAAGACATAATGTCATCCTGCCAGTGGTTTCCCCAATGACGGTGCGAAAGGCAATGACGATTACTGTTTCATTGGGAGAAGCAATTTGTAAAAATTGTGGATTTGCTTCAATTCCTTCCCACTTTACATCAATATGCAGAACACTTTTCCATACCTCATGATACATATCAAAGGATTTGGCAAAAACCTTTTGTAGCAGTACAGATTCGATTTCAGTTAATGCTCCATTGCGTTCGGCAGGATCCCCTTGTCCACCCAACATCCTTTCTAAAACGGCATAGGCAACTTGAGGATTGATCTCCATCACCATTTTCCCGTCCATTGGTTGCACTTCAAAAACATTCAAAATGGTCCTGGATGGGATGGAGGCAATAAATTCATGGTAATTTACCTGTTCTACCAGATCTATCTCAATTTGGACGAACGTTCTAAGCTGTGTGGAAAGATCAGAAGCTAAAAGTCTGGTAAAGTTCTCATGGATCCGCGTAATACTGCGCAATTGCTCCTTTGAATAGCGCATCGCATGTTTGAAATCATATACTTTTACTTTTTTCTTTTGTTCTGTGACATCGGATGCCTGCAGTTCCCCACTATCTAAGGCGTTTAAAAGGGCATCGATTTCTTGTTGTGATAATACATCTGCCAAAGGGCATCCCCCTAACTCTTCCCTGAGTAATAGAAGCAACTAAAAACTAATAAGAGTTCCACTTCTCATGAAAAAGAAAAGAGGGTCATCCGAGAAAATTCCCGTTTGCCTCCTCCTGACTTTTAATGAAGGGAAAAAAATCGAATTTAACTAATTATAAAAGTCTATCGTTTTAAGTTTACAATTTCCTCTAAAATCGAATCAGAAGTTGTGATCGTTCTAGAGTTAGCTTGGAATCCACGCTGAGCAATAATCATCTCAGTGAATTCTTCCGTTAAATCAACGTTTGACATTTCAAGCATACCCGAGTTCATTTGACCGCCTTTATTATCTGCAATACGACTGATGATTGGTTCAGTATCGCTTGTAGCTGCACTATCGGTCATTGCATTTTGTGTGACTTCAAACATGGTATTTCCAACTTTTTTCAATCCAGCTGGGTTCGGTACTACTGCCGTTCCAAGTGAGATTAATTGATCTTTAGGGGTAGTTGGCGTAGAAAGAAAATAATCAGTACCATTAAATGCCAACTGTCCACTTTTGCCATCCTCATTGACAACATTAATAAATCCGTTCGTATCAATGGAGTAGGAGATAATTTTTTTAGGATTGGCTGGATCAGTTGCATCTTCATTAATTTTTATTTTCAATCTATCATATGGATCTAAGGTATTACCTGGGTTCTCTCTTACTCCGGTTACAAAAAATCCATTAGAATTAACAAGGTAGCCATCCGCATCCAATCCAAAATTCCCCGCTTTAGTCAGATATGTTGGCATATTCTCAAGTGAATATTCTGCTCCCGGAAGATTAGGGGCATCTGGTGTAAGCACAAAAAACGCATCTCCATCAATGGCCAAATCTGATCCAATATTGGTTGACATCGGACTTCCTGGAGTATGGACGTTATCAATAGCTGAGATTTTTGAACCTAAACCAATTTGCATTGGATTAACCCCGCCACGTGTATCAGATGGTGGCGTTGCACCCTTAATATTTTGGCTAATAATGTCTTGAAATACTACACGGCTTTTTTTGAATCCAACGGTATTCACATTGGCAATATTATTCCCGATGACATCCATCTTTGTTTGAAAGCCTTTCATCCCTGAAACACCAGAGTATAATGATTTTAACATGATGTGTTCCTCCTTATTCTTCTTCTATTATTTTGATTATTTGGATTCGGTCGTGGTTTCCTTCATTTCAGTCACATATTCTACCGGAATTTTGTCATCGCCGACCATATAATAATAACTTCCGTCGTCCAACGATATCCCATTGACCACGCCACTTTTAGTCACAACGGATCCTTGTTCTTGCTCTAACCAGCTAATTTCTTTACCAATGACGGCGGCATGCTGACTCATTTGTTGGCCAGAAAATTTCTCAAATGACTTATTTAAATTCGTCATTTGTTCAAGTGAACTAAAGGTTGCCATCTGGGCAATAAAATCCTTATCCTGAAGGGGACTTGTCGGATCTTGGTTTGATAATTGCGTGACAAGTATTTTCAGAAAATCATCTTTGCCTAACGAGCTTTGTTGCTCAAAAGGCTTAACATTATTGAAAATTGAATTACTTTTAGCGGTATGATCTATATTTACCCAATCGCTCAAGTCACTCCGCTCCTTTCTAGGCGGTAAAATCAATATTTGAAGAAGATTTTAGAACAGAACCTCTATAGGGAGTGGATGGGGTTTCCCTTTCCATTTCGATTCGTTCATCATCTTTTTGCCTTTTCAATCCATTCCGCGTTAATGATTGCGAACGTTGCTCTTGTGGTGAATGAAATCCACCTTGTGAAAAGGATAGATTGGTTTGAGTCAAATCCATCGATGAAGGAGTTTGTTGAACAATCTCAAGCTTTTGTAAATTTAACCCCTGTTGTTGCAATACTTGCCTTAATTGGTGCAGTTGTCCATCCAGCGCTTCCTTTGCCTGTGATGTATCTGTAAAGATTTGAGCTGTAATTTGACCTTGCTGTGACACAATTTTTATCTCAATATGACCAAGGTGATCTGGCGTTAAAGAGAATTTCGCCTCAGCAACACCTTCCCGAAGTGGTGTAAACTTACTATTTTCGCCGATCCACTTACTCACCTCAGGAACAAATTGTGAAACTGGTAGATTTGGAAGCTTGTGTTGACCACCAGTCACATGTCTGCTTAAAGCAGCTTGAGGCAGTTGGTTCATGACACTAGTTGAATCATTTGAATGATTACCATTTTCTACTTCCAACGAAAAATCAGTAGTTTCAGAACTAATCTCTATAGAACTCTTTGTTTCTTGAACGTTGAATAATGATGTTTCAAGATTTGAACGATTAATAGTTTGATTAGTTGAATGACCAGTTTGATTCTTACCCATTAATAAAGTAGATTGATTCCTTGCATTCACGTTTGGCCGGATTACCTCAGGACTTGTAACCCCACGTTTATGTCTGCTTCCACCTTGCTGCATAACCCCTAAGTTTCGTTCGGTAAAACCTTGTTCCATCATCACCGGGTTATGTTTTAAAACATCATGTTCTACAATATCGAGTTGCTGTACGATAAATCCAGTCTGCCGCAAAGACTGTTGCAATTGTGGCAGTTGCTTTTCCAGGGCACCTTTCGCCTCCAAGGAATCTGTAATGATTTGAGCGGCTATTTGTCCATTGTCAGAAGTAATCTTCATTTCGACACTACCCAACTCCCTAGGTATTAAGGAGAATTTGCCCATTGAAACCTCTTGAATGCCAGGCGTTATCTTTATATTTCGATTAATCCATTTGCTCACTTCCGGAACAAATTCAGAAACGAATAAATCTGAATTTACTGGAGCTCCACTCGACTCGTTCTCATTAACCACAGCCCTAGAAATCTGGTTATATATATCAGTAGCTTCGGTAATTGACGGATTAACTGCTTCGGCTGGATCCGGTTTTGTTTCACTAGAAATGTTTGTTCTAATGAAAGGAAATGGTGGAGATCCATTAAATAACGGTTCATTCCATTGATTATCGAATTGGAAAGACTTATTACGGTCCAATAAATTGTTCGACCCATTTATCGAACTGGTCATTGGTGTTTCCAAATTCTGCTGCTGTATCTCAGGTGTTTGCATCGTTCCATTCTGTTGCATAAACTCAGGCTTTTCTTCCGTTCCATTCTGATGCATAATCTCAGGTTTTTGTTCCGTTCCATTCTGTTGCGTGAGTTCAGGCTTTAAAATTAATGTATCTTGATGCTTGACTAAGTTTTCAGGTCTTTTTATTTTCTGCTGATTCATCTCGGTAAAAACGTCATTTTGAATGTTGCCGTTAGTTTCTGGCCTATTTACATTCCCTTGCCCATCGTTTAGCTGTTGTATCGAGGAATCTCGGTAAACAATCCCCAGCTTTTCCACATTTAATCCTCGCTGCTGTAAAACCCCTTGCAGTTGTTGCAGTTGGCCATCCAATGCTTCTTTTGTTTGTGGCGAGCTCGTTACTATTTGCGCAGCAATTTGATTAGCATTTAAAGTTAAGTTGATTTCCAAGCTCCCTAACGACTCTGGAATTAAGGTATAATTTCCAATAGTCTGTCCAGTCTGAACTGGTGCCGCCCTATAATGCGCTTCAATCCAATTACTAAGTTCTGGTACAAAATCAGAAACTGTTAGAACAGGGTGCAGTGGCTCGCTTACTGAATGGCTATTACTTCCGTCAGCTTGCAAAATAGCTTTTTCCTTTACAAATGATTCTCCCGCTTGATCTGAAATGGTTGTTAAAGGCGAACTTTCTCCACTAGGATGGCTTGTATCAAGAGAACGGAAAGTTGAATACTGATTAAACGAATATGGGATCACTTGATTCAGTAATCTAGAATCATGATTTGTATCATTTACTATTTTCGGCCTTTTCTCTGATAGTTGGTTGGGAATGTTTTCATCAGGTGAATGCTCGACCTGTTTTTGAACCATTCCATTCTGGCTCACTGCCTCTGGGTTTTGCATGTAAACAGCCTGGAGCATTTTCTCTGGTAGTTGCAAAATGTGATCAGTTTGCACAATCTCCAGCATATCCAAATTTACGCCATTCTGTTGCAACCCCTGTTTCAGATGTGGTATCTGGCCATCAAGAATTTCTTTTCCCTTGGGTGTATCTGTTAAAATTTGCGTCGTCATTTTCCCTTGTTGTGATGCAATATCTATTTTAATGATTCCTACATCTTTTACAGGCAAAAAGATATTTGCTTCAGCGCTTAAGGTTGAACCATTGGCTTCCCTTATAAAACTGTTAAGCACATCGGTAACAACTGGAATAAATTCCTGAATTGAAATAGGTTTGATCTGCTCCAGGTATGTAGGCCCCATTCCTACTCTAGGGAAATCCATCTGTTGATCTATCAAATTGGCGGTTTCATTTGTAGTTGCTTTATTTTCCGGAATCCTTACGAAGGAGGTTGAGACCGGATTGGAGATCCGCCGTGAAATATCGTAATTTTTATTCAAATCTACTTGTGTATTCAGTGCGACCGTTTTTCCGGTATTTCTTTCCTTAGGGTCTGCACTTATTCCTTCATTAAAACCATTACTTAATTTTCCGAATATTTCATTCGGTATCGGTTGGTTCAAAAACCTATGAAGATTAACTTTATTTGGATCTGTTTTATCTAATTTATTTCCTTGCGAAACCGATTCATCGGCGGTCTGTACATTTGGAATCTCCACATGATCATTATCCGGGTTAACTAGTTGATAATGACTATTTACCCACTCAAACATTGACTTTTGGATACCATCCAGATCATTCGGGACATACGTATTCTCATTATTTAATTCGTCAACCTGTGTTCCATCTACTTGGGAGTTATTGGTGATTATTCCCTTGGATAAGTGTTCTTGCTGGATTCCGGCAGCCCATGCGGTTAAAATGGAATCTAATTGCTTAACGTCAACGGAATTCTGTTTCATTCCACTCTGTTGATTGCCCATCAATCGATCAATTGATATATTTTCAGGAATAATTCCTGGTTTCAACTCGGTTCCAATTGATTTATCTAAACTATTGAATAAAGAAAATATCTGATTAAAGGGAATTGTTGGTGTCTCGGATTGCAAGCCGGCTTTAGGCTTTTTAGCATCAAATTGGAATGTTTGAATTATTTTGATTAAATTTTGAGTGACATCCAAACAACCTACCCCCCTTATTTTAGTATTTGAACTCAATTAATCTACATTATACCCCATAGACTTTTTTTCGTCATGACATTTTTCACTCATTAATAAAATTATTTCCCACACTTTTTTATCACACTTTTGCCTATTTATGTATTTTGATAGTTTTTTGATAAAAAAAAGGCAGTGAATGCAATACACTACCTTCTACCTGCTACTATATTCATTTAATTTTTATATCAATGCCCTAATTTGTTGAAACATTTGGGTTAGTTCAAATTGCCCATCAGCATATCCTGCTTCGTACACCGATTTTGGCATACCGTAAACAACACAAGATTCTTCTGCCTCAACCAACACAGCCCCGTTATACTTTTTTACCAAACCGCAGCCTTGCATGCCATCAGAACCCATTCCCGTTAAGATAACAGTTAACAGTCGATGCTTGAATATTGGAGCAATTGAAGCTAGCGTAATATCAATACATGGCTTATATAATACCTGGTCATCTGTTTGATCATCAATGGTAAATAAAATTGATCCATCTTCCCGATTTTTGAGTCGTGTTTGATAACCGGATGGTGCTATATAAATAGATCCTGCCGACAAAACCTCTTCATGTTGCGCTTCTCTTACCTTTAATTGACATAATGTATCGAACCGATCAGCCAATGGCTTCGTAAATTTTGGAGGCATGTGTTGAGCAACAACGATTGGAATTGGAAAATCCTCCGGAAAATATGGTAGAATTTTTTGTAAGGCAGAGGGTCCGCCTGTGGAACACCCTATAAATAACAGTTCAAATTGTCGAGGATTTATCCTTTTTACTTTTTTTACCTGCGCCTGTGGGGACTTAGTAGGAGCTGTGCTAGGTAGTTTTCCGTTTACAATAGCTCTTAAGCGCTGTAAAAATTCACTAATTTGATGCGAATCTTTAGGATTCTTTAACAAATTATCCTTTAAGAAGAAATCCACAGCCCCGAGTTCCAATGATTGTAATGTTTCCCTAGCCCCCTCGCCTGTATGTGAGCTTAACATCACAACAGGGACTGGAGAAATTTTCATAATTTGCTCCAATGCCTGAATTCCATTCATTTCCGGCATCTCAACGTCCATGGTCACCAAATCAGGCCTAAGCCGTTGAACTTTTTCAACGGCGTCTACCCCATTTCTCGCGATGCCAACTACATGGAAACGGGGGTCGCCCTCCAGTATTTGACTAATTGCCCTTCTCATAAATGCAGAATCATCAACCACTAATATACCGTAGCGTTTCATTTTGATTAGGTTCCTTTCGATAATAAAAAGTCTTAGATGAGTCTACTTTTTGAAACCCTAATGACATTTCGGTAATTGATTCAGCATGACCAAGAAACAAATACCCATTAGGTTTTAAATTTTGATGTAAATTTCGAATTACGCGTTTGATTGTATCTTGATCAAAATAAATCAAAACATTTCTACAAAAAATGATATCTACTTCACCAATTTGAGGTAAATCATTTTCATTAAGAAGATTTAATTCTTGGAATTTAACCATTCTTTTTATGGATGCATTAATTTGATAGCCTCCATTTTCAACATTGAAATACTTTTCAAGGAGATGTTCCGGCATTCTTCGAAATGCAAACGAGTTTTTATGATACCAACCCTGATCTGCTTTTTTAATGACCTTTTTGTTAATATCTGATCCAATAATTTCAACTGTCCCCATAGGGAACAAGCCTGTTTCCTGAATCAACATAGCAAGCGTATATGGCTCTTCGCCGGTGGAACAAGCGGCACTCCAAATCCTTAATGGACGATCTCTCAATTTCCTTTTCATCATCGGCAGTATGATTGAACAACATTCATTTAATTGGCTTTCTTCACGATAAAAGTAGGTTTCATTTATTGTTAATAATTCAACAAGGATCTCCCATTCAGATGGTGTCCTTTGCAGATAATTACAATAATCCCTATACGAAAGTCCCAGTTCTACTACTCTTTTGGAAATTTTATCTCTTAAAGATGGAAGTCGATCTTTGTAATGCAAACCACAATAATCATATATCATTTGACTTAATTTCACTAGCCCAGTATCTACCATGTTATCACCCTATGCTGCCTTTTTGCTTCAAGCAAAAAAGCTGTTAGTATCGAACAAAACTTTGTTCGATTTACAAAAAATAGTTATTCACGTAATTTTATTCCAATACTATAAAATTATAGAATTTTTTGATTTGAGTCAAATATAAATTTTAATCCCATCATGGAATGATTACTGTATCAAAATTCCTGTTACATCCCTTAATAGAGCATTCTTTGTGTTTTTTATTATACTTTATTGCAAACTACTTTACATCGAATTTATTCAATTTTTTTATTTTTATCATTCCATTCAAACTATGGACTTATAAAAATGTTTATTGTCGAATGATGTTGTTTGACGTAAAATGACAATATACTATTTTCGATTTGAAGGAGAAGAAGATGTCCAGTATTTTTGGGATTTTGTTAGCATTAGTCGCCATAGGTGTAGGAATGGTCTTAAAAGGAGCCTCCCTTTCAGCCTTAAACAACCCTGCGGCATTATTAATTATTTTTGGTGGAACCATCGCTGCCGTCATGATTGCCTTTCCTTTTAGTGAATTGAAAAAGGTCGGAAGTCTTTTTAAGATCGCATTTTTTGAGCCAAAACAACCTTCAAAGGCAGAGCAAATTTCTACATTTGTGGAATGTGCAGGAATTGCAAAAAGGGAGGGAATTCTGGCACTTGAAGAAACGGCAGCCAATACAAAGGATCCTTTCTTTAAAAAAGGACTTGAACTAATTATCGATGGCTATGATACTGAATTCATTGAAGAAGTTTTATTCGATGAACTTGGAGCCATTGAAAAGCGCCACAAAACAGGGGCGCTTATTTTCACACAAGCAGGCACCTACGCTCCGACCCTAGGGGTTCTAGGCGCTGTTGTCGGTCTGATTGCCTCGTTAGGGAATTTAAATGATGTTGAAAAACTAGGACATTCGATTTCGGCTGCATTTATTGCAACATTGCTTGGGATTTTTACCGGCTATGTACTATGGCATCCGCTTGCAAATAAATTAAAACGCATTTCGAAGCAAGAACAAGACCTTAAAATGCTTATCTTAGAGGGTTTACTTGCAATCTCTCGAGGACTTTCACCTAGTGCAATCGAAAAGAAATTATCCGCACACCTTGCACCAAAGGACCGGAAAAAATTAGGTAATTCGGCAGAGGAAAAATCCTATGAAAAATCGGCGTAGGCGTTTAGAAGAAGAGCATGAAGAGCATATTGATGAATCATGGCTAATTCCCTACGCAGATATTTTGACGTTATTATTAGCCCTATTTATTGTTTTGTTTGCCTCAAGTGTTGTGGATAAACAAAAATTCATGTCTATCATGGAATCCTTTAAGTCTGAACTAACAGGGACGAAAATTGAGAGTACCAATACAGGATTATCGGTAAAACCATCTGATGTGGCAAAATCAGATCAAGCCGCCAAGGAACAACAGCAGGCACCAGCGGCTGCAGTGGAACCTAAAGAAGATCAAGAGCTTTTAGATTTGAAGAGTCGAATTGAAAAATATATTGCTGATAATCAGCTCCAAGCTGATGTTTCACTGCAAGAGACGAAGCGCGGGGTTGAAATAACCTTTAAGGAAGTCATCCTATTTGATCCGGGAAGAGCAGATCTTAAGGAAAGCTCCTATCATACCTTAGATGCCATTATAGGCTTAATCAATACGGTTCCAAATCCAGTCAGTATTGAGGGACATACCGATAATGTTCCGATTCGGAGTTCAAGATATCCTTCTAATTGGGAACTCTCTTCATCAAGAGCGGTAAGTGTTCTTCATTATTTTGAAGGAAAAAATATTGCAAGAGAACGGCTGCAATTTATCGGATACGGTGAATATAAGCCCCTTTATCCGAATGATAGCGCAGAACATAAACAAGCAAACCGAAGAGTAAATATTGTTATTTTACGAAACATCTAAAGGAAGACCCGACAAGTATTTCATATTCTTGTCGGGCCTTCTTTTTCTATTTTACTGTCAGCGGTACTACCTTCTGACCAATCGCGGCAATCAATTCTTTTGGCATTGGAAAGCTTAAAGCAGCAGGATCCTTCATAACAGCTGGAATTGTCAATGCCAGATCTTCTTCGCTAATAGTAAACTCTTTAAAATCTGACGGCAGTCCCACCTTATGCTGGAGTAAACGAATCTTTTCCACAATTTTTATCAAACCACCATCCGGTGTCTCATCCTTCACCTCCACATCTAACGCTTGCGCTAATTCAATCACTTTCGGTAAATATAACTGTGGAACCATTTCCATCACCACAGGTAAAAAGACGGCATTGGCCAAGCCGTGTGGGATGCGGAACAAGGCACCATAAGCATGAGCCAAATTGTGAACCGGAATCGCGTTTAAGGCGAAACTAAAGGCGGTAATCCCCATGAGACTTGCTTGGAGCAAATCCATCCGGGCATCAAGATTCCCACCATCCTCCACTGCCACAGGCAGATTTTTCTCAATCAAACGGATGGCATGGAGGGCATATGCATCCGTCAGACCTGTGGCCGTTGGCGAGGCAAGTGCTTCAATCGCATGGGTTAACGCATCAAATCCAGTAAATGCTGTAATCAGCGGCGGCAGTCCGACTGTTAAATCGGGATCCAAAATGGCCATATCCGCGCTAATAAATGGATTGATGATATTTGTCTTCATTTGAATTTCTTCATTAAAAACAACGCAAATCGGGGAAACCTCTGAACCTGTTCCTGCAGTTGTTGGAATCGCAATATGCGGGATCGGCATATAGTTTGCTTTTGGGAACTGTTCGTATAATAGTCCGCCCGGAATCGCCTCTTTAATATCTGATAAGCCTTTGTGGAGGGCATATTTTACCCCTTTTACGGTATCAAGAACACTGCCGCCGCCAACTGCTAACAGGGCGTCTGCTCCTACCTCCTTGGCGTAGCGAACGGCATCATTAATACATCGGCTTTCTGCGTCTTGGGCAATGTCGAGATAGGTTCCAACTAATTGAGGGCCTGAGCCATTACCCGTCAGTTCAAAAATGGAGGCGACTTTATCAACTACACCCGCTTTTTCTAAACCGCGGTCACTAAGTAAGAGCACCCGTTTTGCACCAAGACCGGCGAATAAACTTGGAACCATTGCCCGTGCATTTGAACCGCTATAAATACCCGTACGCAACATAAACTGTGATAAGGTTGTTTTCATTCGTATCTTCACCTCGTTATTAGTTTTGACCAAACAGAATTCCGTACCAATTACGTCTTTCAAGCTCAGGTGACATCGACGTGTGTACATGTTTAACCAGTGTATAAGCATCAAGAGAATGCTGCCCCATTTCACGACCGATGCCGCTTTGCTTATAGCCGCCAAACGGTGCATCACTGCGAAGCATATGCCAATCATTGATCCAAACCACACCCGCTTGAAGCTTCCGTGCAACCTCATACGCTTTATTTACATCTTTAGTCCAGACGCCTGCAGCTAAACCATATATTGTATCATTGGCCATCTGAATGGCTTCCTCTACTTCTGAATATCGAATCACACACAAGACTGGCCCGAAAATTTCCTCTTGGGCAATTTTCATCTCATTCGTGACGTTTGTGAAAATAGTGGGCTCGATAAAATGACCTTCCTCGCAGCCTGGAACCTTTCCTTCCTTACCACCACAGACAAGTGTTGCCCCCTCCTGTTTGCCTGCTTCAATATATGAAAGGATAGTTTCTTTTTGCTTTTTAGAAATAACAGGTCCAACATCTGTTGCTGGATCAAGCGGATTCCCCAGTTTTAGTTTGGAGGCTAGGGCCACTAGTCCCGCCACCACTTGATCGTAAAGCTTATCCGGAACAAAAAGCCTCGTGCCGGATTCACATAATTGGCCGGAATGGAGGAATACCCCGAATAGGCTTCCAGGCAGGGCAATGTTTAAGTCAGCATCTTCTAAAATGATATTGGGCGATTTGCCGCCAAGTTCTAACGTCGTATTTTTTATGGTGCCTGCGGCAAGTCCCATTATTTTTCTGCCGACTTCTGTTGAACCGGTGAATGCAACCTTGTCAACCTGCGGGTGGTTTACTAATGCTTCGCCTACTTCAGCACCAGGACCAGCCACCACATTGATGACTCCTGGAGGCACTACGGAAGAAATAATTTCTGCTAGTTTCAAAGTGGAAAGCGGTGTATAGCTGGCAGGCTTGATGACGATGGTGTTCCCCATGGCCAGTGCCGGTGCAATCTTCCAAGTTGCGATGACCATCGGTAAATTCCAAGGTGTAATCGCAGCACAAACGCCAATTGGCTCCCTCCAGATGAAATTATGCGCAGGGCCCGGAAATGGTGGTACTGGAAGCGTTTCTGAAAATGGATATTCTACTGTAAAGTTTGCTAAAGTCTGGAACAAATCAACCATTTGTAAAATATCGCTGTTGCCAATCCTGCGTACCGTACCGCCGGAACTGATTGCCTCCAAGTATGCTAGTTCCTCAGCATGCTCGGCTATTTTATAGGAGATGGCATATAAAACCTTTGCCCGCTCCTTCGGCTTCATATTTTTCCAGTCACCTTGATCAAACGCCGCGCGAGCTGCTTTTACAGCACGGTCGACATCAGCCTGGGTTCCCTTCGAAACTTTTGCCACTAGCTCACCATTTGCAGGGTTATACACTTCAAATGTTTCCTGACTGCTTGCAGGCTCCCACTTTCCATTGATAAAGTGGGGAAATGTTTGCACATCTACCTTAACTGTCATCATTGAATCCTCCTCTACTGACGCAATTACTTTTTTTGTGACCGACTCGCCTTTTCTTTTGCATTTTTGGGCATAATTAATTTTTTTTGTGACCAATCAGCCTCGACTTTTCCACTTTTGGGCATAATTAATTTTTTTTGTGACCGATCGGCCTTCACTTTTCCGCCTTTGGGCATAATTAATTTTTTTCCATAGACCTCGTTATAGAACTCCTAACTCGCTATCTGTGTATCTATAAATCTCTTCGATTTTTTTGCCCTTGGCCCGCGCTAAAATTTCCATTCGGACAGAGAGTTGTTTTAGGGTAAAGTTCATGATATCATCTGGATCTCCTCCGAATGAACTAACCTCCCTTCCCGCTATTCCTTCTTGGTTCAGCCTGATGGCTAATGGGGTTAGCTCTGCCATTTTCTCAGCAACAAAATCAAAAAGATGTGGGTGTTCACAAATCAATCGTTGTAGAAGGAAGGTGCCATAGCCAATATGTCTTGACTCATCCTTTTTTAAATGACCGACCCCTTCAAGAAGGGCCGGCATTATTCCAGCCGTTTCCAGTGCCGCATAGAAGGAAAAATACCCAGTTTCTGCCAAAACACCTTCAACGAACATGTTGTAAACCACAGATGCTTCAGCGATTGCTTCCGGTGACTGGTCTGTCACAAGTCGATTCATCGCTGCAGGGAGAATTTCATAGAATATCTTTTGATAGGTTTCCGTATGAAAGTGAGACAAATCCCCTCTCTCGCCAATAGCATTTAAAACAAGCCGGAAAAACTCTGTGTGCTTTGCTTCCTCAAATAAAAAGGTGGTTAAAAACATTTCTTCTTCCAGTCGCCCTTCTTTGGCGATCGCCATCATCAATGGCAAAAGATCCAATGTAACTGCTTCCTCACCGGCTTGAAATTGTGAGATTAACCGTAAAATATCTTCCTTTTGCTCTGCATTAAGTGTTTTCCAATCTTTTTGGTCCTGACTGAAATCAAGATCTGCCGGGTTCCATGTTCCAAGCCGCTTCGCTTTTTGATAGAGACGATATGGGAAGGAATCCTCAAGTAACCCTCGTTTACTCGTTGTTAAAATGGTCCTTTTTTCCATATAAATGATCCTCCTTTTTTATCATTACCGTTTGATGACAATGTCTGTTGCCGTCTTGCGCAGATGTGTTTTTAATATTTTTCCTACACCATTACGAGGAAGTCCCTCAAGAAAAATAATTCTCCTAGGTGTTTTATTTTTCGCTAAGTGTTCCTGACAATAACGGATTAATTCTTCCTCCATTACCACCACCCCTGGTTTCTTTACAACACAAGCAACCATTTCTTCCCCCATCCGTTCATCCGGAATCCCCACAACTGCTGCCTCGAAGACTCCTTCATGGGTATTTAACACTTCCTCAACATCACGTGGATACAGATTAAATCCACCGCGGATAATCAGGTCCTTTTTCCGATCGACAATATATAAATAGCCTTCATCGTCAGCTCGGGCCATATCACCGGTACATAGCCAGGAATCTTTCAACACACGACTGGATTCCTCGGGATTCTGATAATAGCCTGGCGTCACATTTTCACCACGGACCAGTAGTTCGCCCACCACACCTGTCGGAACTTTCTCCCCTTCGTCATTCACAATCTTTATTTCCACCCCAGGAATCGGAACGCCAACAGATCCTGGCTTAATCTTGATTCGCTTCGTATGTGCAGTAACAACTGGTGCTGCTTCCGACAATCCGTAGCCCTCTAACACCTTTGCCGCAAATTTTTGTTCAAATGCATGCAGCAAGGCAACGGGCAGCGGGGCGGAACCCGAACCAATCGATTCAAGGCTTGAGGTATCATAATGATTGGCATCGGGATAGGACAACATCGCATGGATCATCGCTGGTACAGCCGAAAATGTTCTCACTTGGTAGGTCTCAATTGCCTTAAAAACCTCTTTTACATCAAAGCTGGAAAAAACAACGATAGCGCTCCCAGTGATAAAACAAATATTGGATACGGTAAGACCATAAACATGGGCGAGCGGTAGAACACCCAGGGTTGTCCCCCGTTCCGTCTCATTATGCTGTGCGGAATTTTTGGCATTGGAAAAAAGGTTTTTATGTGTTAATAGAACCCCTTTTGGCTTTCCAGTCGTTCCGGAAGTATACAGGATAACTGCTGTGTCTTCAGCGTTGACACCATCGTCCAAGATGTCAGCGTTTTCAACCATCACATCGTAAAAGTGAAGGATGTTTTCGTTTGTCGGTTGGTCTACAACAATTATCGCTGGCCTTATAGGTATTCCTTCTAGTGATTTTTCAACATTCTGTAGGGCATATGATGTGGTGATGATAGCTTTTACACCGGAATTGAGGATAATATAATGAAGTTCTTTGGGATGAAGAGTAAACATAACCGGAACGATAATCGCCCCTGCTCTCGTAATTCCTTGGTAGGCAAAAGGACTTCGGGACAATTAGGCATACAGACCATCACCCTGTCACCTTTTGAAATCCCCACCTTTCTCAAACCGCCGGCAAATTGATCGGCAACCTTTTTCGTTTCCACATTCGTATACGTCTTTTCTTTGAAAAAGAGTAGCGGATACTCACCAAATTCCGCGATATTCGTTTCAAGTAGATCCTTCAGCTTCATAAAATCCACTCCTTCATATAGATAAAGAATACCAGCGTGCCATTATTTGGCACGATAAAGCATCAATGAATCTCTTTTTTCAAAGCAGACTAGTTGTCGTTGTTCTAGTAAATCCAAATGCCCTTGTATTTGCGATAGCCCCAAAAATACTGTCTTCCCCTGCAAATGCGGATACATTTTTCCACAAATCTCGAAAATAGACATTTCCCCATTGGCAAGGAGTTGCAGAATCTGATCACAGCGCCTTTCTTGTTCTAGAAATCTTTTATGAATCAATGACAAATGATCACCAAAGGGCTCCCCGTGGCCGGGGTAGATGTTCTTCAATGGCAATTTGCTCACTTTTTCAAGGGACCCGCGGTATTGTAGTAACGGCTTGGGTCGATCAGTCTGCCCTTGTGGCGGCGGTTCAATAAAGGCATTGACAGAAAATGCTTTTAAAAGGTGATCCCCTGCAATCGCATCCCCGGTTTCACGATTCCACAGTAAAATATCACATTGGCTATGACCCGGAACATGCACGACCTCAAACCCTACTCCACCAATGGGAAGAACGTCACCTTCTTTTACAAACGAAACATTTCGCCATTTTTCTTCCATATAGCGGCGCTTGATAATATGCTTTGCTGGATCCGCACCACATTCCTTTAAAAATTGCTGAAAAAATTGCTGCTCTCTTTCAAACTGATGGATTCCGGCATTAATGGAACCCCGTGCTTGTTCATGGACAAAAATAGGGACATCCGTTTCATGCTGTAAGTGTGAAATAGCTCCAGCATGGTCAATGTGAATATGGGTAAGGACTATTTTGTCTAGATCATTAACCGTAACGTCGTTTATATGTAATTTTTCCTTAAGCTGTTGAAAGGATTCCTTGCCAGGGTTACCTGTATCGACTAAGGTAACGGATTCGCCCATCACTAAAAAAGCGTTCACGGTGCCTTCCGCAAAGTGTGTTTCTAATTCAAGGGGAACAATTCTAAACAAAATACGGCCCCTCCTTTCTAAAAAAAACGTTTTACTAAATGAATGACCAGTCCACTTAAAAACTATATTTCTAGCAAGCTAGGATTATGAATGGTTGTTCTCATTAATTTTGATATATATATGCCCCCCTTGTAGTGATCACGATTTGAAGGTTTCGTAAATTTCTACAAGGGGGATAGTGAAACAAAACGCTACTATTTAGTCACTTTAATTGGTACTACCTTTCCATCTTCAATCGCTGCCACTTCAATCTCACCATCGAAGCCGCCACCAGTAAACTTATCAAATTGGTAAATTTTCACATTTTCAGGTATATTACTTACTCCATCCTGCATTTTAGCTTGAATTTTTGCAGCATCGTCTACTGATCCTGCTGCTTTCATTGCTTCAACAAAAATATACATGGCAATATAATTTAAGCCTGCTTCTGATCCAGGGTTCTCGCCATATTTTTCTTTATATTTTTTCGCAAAATCAGGAATGGCTGGGCTGCTGGATTCAATTAGAGGCATAACACCAATTGCCCCGTTCAATACATCATAGGAACCCGTAACGGCTTTCATCTCATCAAGCTTTGCTTGGTCCATAACAATGAAACCGCCTTTAAATCCAAGTTCACGTGCTTGTTTTGCTACTTTTGCAGTTGGTTCAGAGGCACCGCCGATAAATAACACATCCGGCTTTTCTTTTAAGGCATTGGTAACGATTGTGAAGAAATCTGTCTCTTTGGCAAAGTCGATGGAAGAATTGTAGACAACCTTACCACCTTCCTTTTCCCAGTGCGCTTTTAGTTTGTCAGACCAATCCTTACCATATTGCGAAGAGGTTGGCAGAAAGGCAATTTTCTTTCCGAACTTCTCCATTTCATAGTCTGTAAATGGCTTCAGATACCCATCATAACGAGGAGGAATTCGAACAGTTAAATCATTCCCAACCTCCGAAACCTTTGGTTCACTCGTATAGGCGCCTATCAGAAATTTATCCTGTTGATTGAACACCTGCAAGGCGAAAACACCACCCGAATGTGGTGTAAAAATAATAGGGGTTTTATTTTCCTGAATGAGTCTCTTTGCATTAGCCCCGGCCTCGTTCGGTAAATATTTATCGTCCAATGAAACGATATTTAGTTTGAATTTTTTTCCGCCAACTTCAAACCCGCCTTCACCGTTAATCTCCTCCGCAGCCATCTTGACACCATTTAACGTACGCTCGCCGTAAAATGCAGCTGGCCCGCTTAATGGCCCGGTGTATCCAATGTTCACTGTCCCGGCTTCTTCCGTTTTACTTTCCCCGCCGCTTGCGGCAGGCTTCGTGTTAGCAGATTTTTTCTCTGTACTGTTACATGCTGCCAAACTGAAAATAATAACAATGATCAAACTCAACATTAAAAGAGACTTCATTCTTTTCATTCATTTTCCCCCTTAATCATTTTTTCAATTTTCAGATATAATAAGTAATGAGAGATCCGCTACTTATCACTTATCACCCCCCTTAAGCTGGTGATTGGCACCTAATTACGCACCAATATAGGCCTTTCTGACTTCGTCATTAGCAAATAACTCCTTCGATGTTCCTTCAAGAACAATCGAACCATTTTCAAAAACATAGCCTTTATCCGCGATTTTTAGGGCGGCGTTGGCATTTTGTTCTGCTAACAGGATGGTCGTTCCCTCCCAATTAATTTTTTGGATGACCGCAAACATTTGCTCCACAATTAAGGGAGCAAGGCCTACTGATGGTTCATCAAGCAGCATCAGCTTCGGCTTAGACATCAATGCCCTGCCAATAGCGAGCATTTGCTGCTGCCCGCCACTAAGGGAACCCGCGGCATCATTTCGCTTTTCGTTTAAAATCGGAAATAATTCATAAACATGGTCTAGAATAGGTTTGATTTCATCTTTCTTCCGGCGCAGAACGTAGGCACCCATTCTTAGGTTTTCCTGAACAGACATGGCCGGGAAAAGTTTTCTTCCTTCCGGGCATTGACCAATGCCCAAGTGGACAATTTGATCCGCTGATCTTCTATTTATCTTCTTCCCTTCGAAGTGGATTTCACCGATGGAGGGCTTGCTTAAACCACTTATTGACCGGAAGATTGTGCTTTTTCCAGCACCGTTGGACCCCAATAAGACGACGATCTCCCCTTGGTTTACCTCAACATTCACATTGTGGACAGCTGTAAAACTTCCGTACTTGACAGAGACATTTTTTAAACTAAGCAATGGCACTCCCTCCCAAATACGCCTTAATAACCGTTTCATTATTTTGAATTTCTTCCGGTCTTCCTTCCGCAATCTTTTCGCCGTAGTTTAGCACCATAATTTTATCGGCTATTTTCATAATCATTTGCATTTTGTGTTCGATTAAACAAACGGTGATCCCTTTATCTACCATCCTGTTCATTAATTCTGCCAACCCATCTGTTTCATCAGGGTTCACACCTGCTGCCGGTTCATCAAGGAAAACAATTTCCGGGTCAGTAGCAAGCGCCAATGCAAAGGCAGTTCGTTTTTTCTCTTCCTGCGTTAAACTGCCGACCAGTTTTGCTGCTACCTTGTTTAATTCAACAAATTCGAGAACCTCCATCGCTTTTTCCCGGCACTCTGCTTCTTCTCTTTTCAGCCGAGGTGTGCGAAAGATCGCATCCACCAGATTAGATCTTGTCCGCAATCGATGCCCGACAATAACATTGTCCAAAACCGTTGATTGCTCAAATAAATTGGTGGTTTGAAATGTCCGCGCCACACCCAGCACGGCAATTTTATTGGAAGGTAACGTGGAAATATCCTGTCCTTTAAAAATCACCTGACCCGAGCTTGGACGATGAAATCCGCTTATTAAGTTAAAAAAGGTAGATTTTCCGGCACCATTTGGGCCAATGATTGCATTGATTTTTCCTTGTTCGATGGAAAAATCAACATTGTTTACCGCCACTAATCCGCCAAATCTTTTCGTTAAATTCCTTGTTTCCAAAAAAATCATCCTAACCCTCCTTTACTTTCTTGTCGGGAACGATTTCACTTTCGATAAATGGTTCTCCCTTTATACGAGTCCGATTATTTGATTGCCGCTGTTCTTTTTTACCAATGCGTTTGGTATTCCAGGCTGAAACCGCGCCGACAAGTCCTCGTGGATAAAAAATAACCAGTAAGGTTAACACCGGGCCAAAAATAAGCATTCTGTTTTCCTGAAAATCCTGCAGGTATTGTGAAAGCCACACGATGAGCAGCGTGCCAACCAGCGGACCGCTAAGTGTACCGATCCCGCCAACTAGTAAATAGGTTAATAAGTCAAAAGTAATCGAAATAGAGCCAATATCTGGGCCGATAAAACGAACGAATGATGCATATAGGGCCCCTGCTAGACCGGCAAAAAGGGTGGATAAAACAAATACGGTTAATTTGTTTTGCATGGTTGAGATGCCAATGGTCTGCGCTAAATCCTCACTATTACGAATCGCAATATAGGTTCTGCCGGATAGTGAGTGGACAATTCGATACATGATCAGAACGACAAGGAGTAAGAAAAACAGGACAAGATAGTAATGGGAAACCTCTGTTTCAAATTGGATGGGGCCAATTCCTGTCGGTGCCGGTATTCCAATCAGCCCACGAACCCCCTCTGTTAGGCCTTCCCATTTATCGATGACGAGATAGATAATGTAGCCTAGGCATAAGGTATAAATAGCGAAAAAGTGTTCTTTCGTCCGTAACGCAATTAGTCCTACCAGAAGCCCGATTAAACCGGTAATGACCAATGATAAAAGGAAGGCAAGCCAGAAATTCATCTGCGCTTTTACCGTTAAGATTCCTAATGCATAGGCGCCAATTGCAAAAAAGCCGGCATGCGCCAAAGAAAGGTAGCCTGTATAGCCTGCAAGTAAATTTAGGCCATAGACACCAATCATCCAAATAAAGGAACTCGTCATAATGTGAATCAGATAATTGTTCTCCGTGAGTAGCGGGAAGACAACCGCGAATAGGATTAACGCACTAATGATATTTCGTTTGTTAACTACCTTTCCCATCAATGACCCCCCTTAGAAAAAAGGCCAGTTGGTTTCACCGTTAGAATGATGACTAGGAGGACGAAGGCAATAATGTCCTTGTAGTCGTTAGAAATGTAGGTAGCACCCAAGCTCTCACTGAAACCTAAAATATAGCCGCCAACGATTGCCCCAGGAATACTTCCCATTCCCCCAAGAATTATAATGACAAATGCCTTAAGGATGACAAGCTGTCCCATCCCAGGGAATACGAGATTAATAGGTGCTGAAAGGGAAGCGGCAATTGCAGCAAGACCGCCTGAGATCATAAAAGTGAGCATGGCCACCTTGTTCGTATTAATACCAACTAGGTTGGCTCCTTCACGATTTTGTGACATCGCAATGATCGTGGCACCAGTGAATGTTTTTTTCAAGAATAAATAGAGGAGAATCATCACGACGAGTGCCGCTACAACGATTAGGATTCGCTGCATGGTAAACGTCAATCCCATGATTTGAACAACCTGCCCGTATGGTGTGGGCATGCTTTGGTATTCAGCTCCCCAAAACACTTGGGCGAAAGCTTCCAAAAACAAGAGAATTCCAATGGCTGCTATTTTATCATGGATGGGCGGAGCCTCTCTAAGCGGATGAAAGACAAACGTTTCCATTAAAACCCCGATCAGTCCAACAATCATGATCGATACGAAAATGGCGAGCCAATAATGGAGCCCGAATTTAGTCATCATTGTTAAGGTGACGTATCCACCCATCATGTATAACGCCCCATGGGCAAAATTCGGGATGTGGAGGATACCATAAACAAGCGTTAAACCTAACGCAACAAGCGCGTAAACGCTTCCAATTGTTAGACCGTTAAATAGCTGCTGGATCAAAATTTCCATAGCGGCCCCCTTTTTATGGTCATTATCGGTATTGAAAAAAATAGGTTACTAGCTTTATAACTTTTTTCTGAGGAGCTTTTTATTCTGCGCCAGCCCCTCAGTTTTTTTCATTAGATTACCGTAAGGCCTTTTCCTTTTCCTCTTCTTGTAAGGTACGCCATAAAATCTTCCCGCTTGATGTCATTGGGAATTGTTTTCTAAATTCAACCTGCCTTGGGTATTTATAAGCGGCCATATGTTGTTTGGACCATTCGATAATTTCCTCTGGGCTGATTTTTCCTTCAAAGCCATCATTTACTATCACAAATGCTTTAACGGTCTCACCTCTTCGTTCATCTGGTACGCCGACAACACAGGCCTGTTGGATGGCCGGATGCTTATAAAGATAGGACTCTACTTCCGTCGGCCACACTTTATAACCTGAGGCATTGATCATCCGTTTCACACGGTCAACCATGAAGAAATATCCATCCTCATCATACCGGCCAATATCACCTGTTCGGAAAAACTTTTTCCCTTCCAGTTCAATAAAAGAACCTCGATTTTCATCATCACGGTTGTAATAACCGACCATCACCTGTGGGCCGTTCACAATGATTTCACCCACTTCCCCAACACCAAGTTCTTTACCTGTTGCTGGTTCAATGATTCTCGCGTCGACATCAAATGACGGGATCCCCAAGCACTGCATCTTCGGCCGGTCAACAGGATTGAAATGTGTCTGGGCAATGGTTTCTGACAATCCATAGCCTTCTACAAACCGCAATCCTGATAGCTTGAATAATTTTTCGCCAACGGCTTCTGGTAAGGCCGCGCCCCCACCGGATATGGCAGATAATGAGGATATATCGTCTTTTTTCAGATTTGGATTGGCAAGGAAATCAACAATCATGGTGGCAATGGTCACCCAGTGGGTACAACCCAGAGTTTTAATTAATTCCACTGCTGTATCTCTATTCCATCGCGTCATGATGACGATGGTCCCTCCGCTAAAGATCGGCATATGCATACTATGGACCATTCCTGTCACATGGAAGAGCGGGAGCGACATTAAATGAATGGAATTCGTTGAAATGGGTGTCCAATGATAGGCGCCCACCGTGTTTGCATTTATCGTCCTGTTTGTGTGCATGCAGCCTTTTGGAAGCCCCGTTGTTCCTGATGTATAGGGAAGGCAAACAATGTCATCACCCTTTGATGTATGTTCAGATGGCTTCAAGTTCGCCTGAATGGCCTCACTCCAAAGATAATGTCCTGCCTCCGTGAAATGAACTCTTTCGGCTTCTACCTCCTTAGGAAGGATACCTTCAAAACCATTTCCCACATAATCTGAATAGGCTGTGATAACCATGTTTTCCAATGAGGTTTTCCCCAACAATGGACGAATTTGGGCATATAATTCTTGGCCAGCTATGGCCGTCTTAATTTCACAATCGCGCACGTAAAACTCCAATTCATCGGCGCCCAGCATCGGGTTAATGGGGACCACCACGGCGTTGGCTCGCACAATCGCGTAATAGCCAATCACAAATTGCGGGGAGTTCTGCATGAAAAGTAACACCTTTTCACCTGTCTGAACGCCCAATTTATGCTGCAAATATCCAGCCATTGCATTTACTTCCGCATCTAGCTGTTCGTAGGTTAATTTGTTCCCATAATAAAAGATGGCATCTTGATCCGGATAACGAGTTGCACTAACTTTGAGGTTGTCATAAAGAGAAGTAGAAGGGACCTTAAGGGATTTAGAGATTTTCGGCCAATAATCATAATGCAAAGTTAACACAGACATCGCTCCTTTTATAATAAAGTGGTAAATATGGACTTTTTATGGTGCCTGTCACCCTTCCCCCTCTTTACAGCATATTTACGCTGTGATAGCAGTTATTGGTGTCAGGCACCCAAATTATTCGCGTTCTAGGATGGTGGCGATTCCCTGCCCGCCGCCGATGCATGCGGTAATGAGGGCATATCTTCCGCCGCTCCGCTTTAGCTCATAGACTGCTTTGGTGGCAAGGATTGCCCCCGTTGCGCCTAGTGGGTGTCCGTGGGCAATGGCACCACCGTTAACGTTTACTTTGCCGAGATCCATCTCAAGTTCACGATTACAAGCAAGCACCTGGGCGGCAAAAGCCTCATTGATTTCTATGAGATCCATCTCTCCTAGGGATAGACCGGATTTTTTTAGTACTTTGCGAACGGCAGGTACCGGACCAATTCCCATAATGTTCGGGTCCACACCGGCAACGGCGTATTGACGAATTACCGCCAATGGGGTGAGATTTAATTCTTCCGCTTTCTCTCTTGACATAATCACCAGCGCCGAAGCAGCATCATTTAGTCCCGAACTGCTGCCTGCTGTAACTGTTCCATTCTTTAGAAACGCCGGTGGCAGTTTTGAAAGTGCTTCGAGAGTCGTCTGCGGCCTAGGATGCTCATCCGTTTTAAAAACAACCGGCTCCCCTTTTCTAACAGGGATGGTGATTGGGACGATTTGTTCATCGAAACGCCCCTCTTCCATTGCTACGGCCATGCGTTGTTGGCTCCGCAGTGCAAATTCATCTTGTTCTGCTCTTGTAATCTGATATTTTTCCGCGAGATTTTCAGCCGTTATTCCCATTGGCGGATCGCCAATTTCCTTTGGTGACAGTTGAGATTTTCTAAAGCTGGGTGGCATTGGACTATACGGTTTTTCAGGGCGGTCCATTAAATACGGAGCCCGGCTCATGCTTTCTGTCCCTCCGGCGATAAAAATATCACCATCTCCTGCCCGAATCGCCTGGGCTGCTAAATTGATTGCATTAATTCCGGAACCGCACTGTCTGTCGACTGTTAATCCTGGTAAGTCTAGTGATAGCCCTGTCTGTAATGCTGTTAATCTAGCAATGTTGCCTCCGCCGGATAAGACATTTCCAAAAATGACATCATCAATCATTTCCGGTTTACTATTCGCCCGTCTCACGGCTTCTTTGATTACCTCTGCTCCCAATATGTGTGCTGGAACACTTGCAAGAGCCCCCCCTGCCTGCCAATAGCTGTTCTAACAGCTGAAACGATTACAGCATCTCTTTTCATTACGCCGGATCCCTCCTGGTAAAATTGATGAATTTACATCGCATGTGCCCCGCCATCGACAACGACCACATCCCCGGTCACGAAGTCTGATGCGGGCGATGCTAGAAATAAGGCAACCCCTTTAAGATCCGTATCGGAGCCAAACTTTCGCAATGGCGTCCCTTCAAGGATCGCCTCACCGCCCTGATCGAGCAACCCTTTAGACATTTTTGTCGGGAAAAAGCCCGGGGCGATCGCATTCACATAAATTCCTTCCGGGCCCCATTTCACAGCTAAATCCTTAGTAAAGGTGATAACCGCACCTTTGCTAGAGTTATAGCCAATAGCATTCATATATTTAGGATTGCTGCCTTTTAATCCTGCAACCGAGGCAATATTGATGATTTTTCCTGACTTTTGTTCAAGCATCACTTTTCCAGCCGCTTGGGACATTAAAAAGGTGCCTGTTACATTCACATTCATGACCTTTTGCCATGCCGCAAGCGGCATTTCCTCAACAGGTGCCCCCCAAGAAGCCCCACTATTATTAACGAGGATATCGATCCGTCCAAACTTCTCCATCGTCCGTTCAACGACATTTCTTACGTCCTCCGGATTGGTGACATCACATTTCAGGGCAAGACTCTCAACCCCAAGCTTTTTCAAGCCTTCACTAACTTCCTCGCAGGCTTCAACACGTCTTGAACAGACCACCACGTTCGCCCCCGCTTCAGCAAAGCCTTCGGCGATTTGCTGTCCGAGGCCCCTGCCTCCACCTGTTACTATCGCAACTTTACCGGTTAAATCAAACAGCTGTTTGACATGCATGAATCATTCCCCCTATTTAGAAAAGCGTAGGCGCCCTGGTCAGCGGCGTTTCTTATATTTAAAGAAATTTAACGGTATTTCTTAAGTTCCTGTCTAGCGACCGCTCTGCGATGAACCTCATCCGGTCCGTCAGCCAACCTTAAAGTACGTATATTCGCCCAGCTTGCCGCAAGTGGTGTATCCTCGCTGACACCTGCAGCTCCAAAGGCTTGAATCGCCCGATCGATTACCTTTAAGGCCATATTTGGGGCCACTACTTTAATCATCGCAATCTCAGCCTTCGCCTCTTTATTCCCAACGGTATCCATCATGTACGCAGCTTTCAGCGTGAGCAACCTGGCCTGTTCGATTTCAATGCGCGAATCGGCAATCCATTCCTGAATCACACCCTGCTCAGAAAGCTTTTTCCTAAAGGCCGTACGGCTCTGTACGCGCTTACATAATTCTTCCAATGCCCGTTCGGCAGCACCAATTGATCGCATGCAGTGATGGATTCTTCCCGGTCCTAATCGACCCTGGGCGATGGCAAAGCCTTTCCCTTCACCCCATAGCATATTGGCAGCAGGTACCCGGACATTGTTATATTCAATTTCGGCATGGCCATGCGGGGCATGATCATAACCGAAAACAGGTAAAATTCTCTTAATCGTGACCCCCGGGGCATCAAGCGGAACAAGAATCATCGATTGCTGTTCATGGGTTGGAGCGTCTGGATCATTTTTCCCCATCACAATCGCAATTTTACAGCGTGGGTCTCCAGCACCTGATGACCACCATTTCGTTCCATTAATGACATATTCGTCGCCATCTCGGATAATACTAGCCTGAATATTCGTTGCATCCGATGACGCCACATCCGGCTCCGTCATCGAAAAACATGAACGGATTTCCCCGTTTAATAAAGGCTTAAGCCATTTTTCCTTTTGTTCTTCGGTTCCGTAGCGGACAAGGACTTCCATATTCCCGGTGTCAGGGGCAGCACAATTGAATACCTCAGGGGCAATCGCTGACCGGCCCATAATTTCACAAAGCGGCGCATATTCTGTATTAGTCAAGCCTGCCCCATATTCACTTTCCGGTAAAAACAAATTCCATAACCCCGCTTGTTTTGCCTTATCTTTTAATTCCTCCATGATTGGCGGAATCTTGGAAAACGGATCTTTTTTATCAATTTGCTCTTCATAAAGCTTTTCATTTGGATAAATATACTCATCCATAAATACTGTTAGTCTTTTTTGTAACTCGATTACCTTTTCAGAATAGCTGAAATTCACCTTAACTCCTCCTTCTTCATTCTTTAGGCAGAGTCCTGCCACGGCCTTACAAAAATAAACCCAGCAGCAAAAGGATACCTTATTGGTGCTGGGAATTTTGTAATGTCATCATTCATTCATTAATATTGTTGAAACACAACCTCACCCTGTAAAACATCTTTCCCTTGTTGGTTAACAGCTTGGACAGCAAAGCGCAACGTCTTTTCCTGCTTTTCCTTTACTGTTGCTCTGAGTGTAATCACATCGTTTAAAAAGACCATTCCTTTAAAACGGATCGAGTAATCGCGAACAAACCCTTCCTCATAAAAGGAAGTGAACAGTTTCGCCAAATTGCCCATTGTCCACATCCCATGGGCAATGATTCCTGGTAATCCTGCCTTTTTAGCCTCTTCGTCAATCGTGTGAATCGGGTTAAAATCCCCTGAAGCACCGGAATATTTAATGAGGTCCATCCTTGAAACAGGCGCCAGTTGAATTTCATTTACTGCTTCACCAACCTGTAATTCTAAAAGTGTACTCATTTCACCAACACCTTCCTCACAGCTTCCGATATGACAACCGTCGAGGTTGAACTAAAAATGGTATTCCCGGCCAAATCTTCACCAAAGCTCTCAAGTACGAGGAATCCCATCTCGCCAAAATTCCCTTTTTTCTCAAAATATTTTTTCACAATCGAATAGCAGTAAATTTCTTCCCCAACCAATAGTGGCCGGACATAGTGGAAGGTTTGTTCACCGTGGATTAAGCCTTTATTCGGCAGGTTTAATCCTTCAATGACACCATAATCAAATACCCTTGGGAAGGTTGGCGGGGCAATATTGTTTTGATATCTCGAACGTCTGCCGGTTTCCTCGTCAACATAGATAGGGTGAGGGTCGCCAATGGCTACTGCAAAGTTCTTAACAGCCCCTCTTTCAACGACATTCTTTACTTTGTTTGAAATCTTGCCTATCTGGTCTTTAAACAATTCAACTCCACCTCACAACAAATTAATTTTTCGGACCGCCAGCAACATAAATCACTTGACCATTAACGAAGGATGATTGCTCATCAGCAAAAAAGGCAACAGCATTAGCGATATCTGCCGGCTTCCCGCTTCGACCGACCGGGATGGCAGCCACACTTGCTTGAATTAACTGCTCAAATGGAATCCCAATTCTTGCCGCTGTTTCTTTCGTCATTTCGGTTTCAATAAATCCAGGTGCAACAGAGTTTGCTGTAATCCCAAATCTACCCAACTCAATGGCCAGCGTTTTCGTAAAGCCCTGCAAGCCTGCCTTAGCTGCGGCATAATTGGCCTGACCGCGATTACCAAGCGCTGAAGTAGAAGAAATATTGATAATCCGCCCATATTTTTGTTCCACCATGTATTTTTGAACCGCGCGAGCGGCATTGAAGGATCCCTTTAAATGCACATCCATTACCGTTTGCCAATCGGACTCTGTCATTTTAAACAACAGATTATCGCGAATAACGCCAGCATTATTGACCAAAATATCAACGGAACCAAACGTCTCATAAACTTCCTTAACGGCGGCTTCCACTTGCTCCGCATCAACAACATTCGCTATCTTTGAATAGACATCATAGCCTTTTTCTTTTAATTCACTTGTTGTCGTGCTCAATGCCTCTTCATTTAAATCGATAAAGGCCACCTTAGCGCCTTCCTGTGCAAAAAGTTCAACAATCCCTTTACCAATACCTCGGCTTCCACCTGTTACCAATGCCACTCTACCTGCAAATCTGCCTGTCATTTTTCTTCCCCCTAACATTAAATAGATAACGCTTACAGTAAGGATTTAAACGTATTGCCCAACCTTTACATGACCCTTGATAAGATTACGTGCAATAATCATCTTCTGGATTTCATCCGTACCATCGTAGATTCTCCATAACCTTGCTTCACGGTACCAGCGCTCAATCGGCAATTCCCTTGTGTAACCCATGCCGCCATGAATTTGCAGAACACGGTCGACGACATTGTTCCCCATATTGGCACCATATAATTTTGCCATCGAAGCTAAGTGACGATTATCTTCCCCGTTATCAAGCGTAAAGGCAGCGTTTAAAACCAGCCATTTAGCTGCTTCAATTTCAACCGCTGAATCCGCAATCTGCCACTGGATGGCCTGCCGTTCTGCAATTGGTTTTCCAAAGGTAACCCGTTCTTTCGCATAATCAATCGCCATTTGTAATAGGCGCTCTGCAGAACCGACTGCTCTTGCCCCTACCACCCATCTGGCAAAGCCAATCCATTCCAGTCCAAGATTGTAGCCCTTGTGTAATTCACCGAGAATGTTTTCCTCCGGAACATGGACATTTTCAAATACTAATCCGGCTGGTCCCCATTCTCCCATCGTATGTATATACTCGGATTTCCAGCCCATCGCGCGATCGACAATAAAGCAAGTGACGCCTTCCCGGCCATTTGTTGATTGATGCAATTCTTTATCTGTGATGGCAATCGCCATGACAAAGTCCGCTTCATTTCCACCGGTGATAAAGGTCTTTTCTCCATTTAACACCCAGTCATTTCCATCCTTCACAGCGGTCATTTTAATATTTCTTGTATCAGATCCTGCACCAGGCTCGGTCATCGCGAAGCATGACTTCTTCTCACCATTTATTGTAGGAAGTAAATATTTTTTCTTTTGTTCTTCATTTCCGTAATAAAGAATATTATCTGCAGAACCGCCAAACTGAAAAGGGACAAATGTTTTGGATACCTCCATTAAAACAATTGCCATCATCATTTGCCCGAGGTTAGCGCCGCCGTATTCTTCAGGTGTATTAATTCCCCAAAAACCCGCTTCCTTAGCTTTTAATTGCAGTTCTTTTAGTTTTCCGGCTGGGAGACTTGGTTTCCCTTCTCTTTCATTTCTCAGTACATCGTTTTCAAGTGGAATGAGCTCTTTTTCTACGAATCTTCTAATTGTTTTCTGGACCATTTTTTGTTCATCCGTCAAACGTAAATACACACCAATCACTCCATTCTTAATCTTGAAATCTAGCTTTTACCCCTAAAAAAAGAATATGCAAAAATCACCGGATACATACCTACCGGTTGGTATGTTAGTTTTATTTTATTCTGAAATTTCGGATAATACAAGGCTAAATTTAATTAAATTTATCTTTCTTGGATATTTGCCTGTTTTTTTACAAATACTATGTTTGATATTCAGATAGAATATCATCGTTTCAAAGTATCCTATGATGAGGTGATTTTAGATGAGCTACAAAGATCATTTAGATCCGCACTCGGAGTTATTTCACCACACCTTTACGAGGCCGAAACGCCAAAAGTCACAGGTGAATGGACAAACGCAAATGACGCAAAACACAATCATCTTAAGGAGCAATGCCAAGGCCCATCGCTGGTAGTGGCTAAGGTATTCGAAACGAAAATGAAAAAGCCTTTTCTCGGTAAAACGGGAAAGGGTCTTTTTTTGCCAAAAAATTTACCCTTATTCCGAGACAACTTCATATTGAAAATGCTTGTTCAGAACTATATCATTAATTACATCAAATTAAACTTGAATGGAGAACGATTATGTTTGCAAATTTCACTATCAGGGATGCGGAATTACATGATATGCCAAAAATTATCGACATATACAATTCAACCATCGCAAGCAGAATGGTAACGGCGGATTTAGAGCCCGTATCAGTAGAAAGCCGGATGAATTGGTTTAACGATCATTCTCCTACTTTTCGTCCTTTATGGGTAGTAGAGATGGATGGTAGTATTTGTGGCTGGGTAAGCTTTCAATCGTTTTATGGCAGACCTGCTTATCATGCTACTGCAGAAATTAGTATTTATATTGATCAAGATTTCCGTGGAAAAAAACTTGGCAAATTTCTTATCCAAAAAGCCATTGATGCCTGTCCTAAGCTCGAAATCAAGACTTTACTTGGTTTTATCTTTGGTCATAATGAACCTAGTATTCACCTTTTTCATCGCTTTGGTTTTGAAAAGTGGGCACACTTGCCAAATGTGGCAGAACTCGATGGAATCGAGAGAGACTTACTGATCCTTGGGAAAAGAATCGTCTAAAATTCATTCCAAAACAACCCGATATCTAGTATGATATACAATAGTAGAAAAACTATTTATACACGGTGGGAAACGTACCAACTTTAAAGAACTGGAGATTTTATGAGCAAAAAAAAGCTAGTTTTCCTTTACTTTATTACTAGTTTAATTTGGATAAATGTATCGAATTTTATCATCCATCAGCTAGTGCCTTCCTCCTATATTCCTATGGTTGAGAGATCGAAGGAAATACTTTATATTCTCGTAACGGGCGGATTCATTTACTTTTTCCTTCATAAGAAGCAGGAATTAACTGTTTCTAAAGAAGATCAAAATCGTTTATCCACGTTAATCAATTCCATGGTTGACTTTGTTAACTTCAAAGATGGTGAAGGAAGATGGATTGAAGCGAATGATTTTGGTTTACAGTTGTTCCAGCTTGAAAACGTAGATTATCGTGGGAAGAAGGACTCGGAACTAGCCGAATATACAGACTTTTATGGTGATGCCCTTAAGTTTTGTGAGATTTCTGATGAGGAGACATGGGAAAATAGAAAAATCACACGGATTGAGGAAGTTCTGCCTGTTCCTGATGGTTCAACGAAAACTTTTGATACCATCAAAGTCCCGCTTTTTCATTCCGACGGCTCAAGAAAAGGATTAGTCATTATTGGTCGGGATATTACCGAAAAAAAGGAAATGGCCAGACAATTGGCAGAAAGCCAACAGCAATATAAATCCTTATTTGAGTACAGTCCGGATATCGTTTATATGTTGGATTTAGATGGAACTATTACGAATCTCAACCCCCACTTTGACGTTATCACTGGTTTCAATCGGAATGAAATGATTGGAAAAAGTGTCAAAACCATATTGGCCAAAAAATACAAACCATTCCTAAAACGCTTTATTTCCGCTGTTGTAGAGGAAGTAAAGCCGATTATGTATGAGATTCAAATCCAACATAAGAATGGAAAACCGATTACCTTACAATGTACGTCTCTTCCCATCATTATCAATGGAAACATTACGGGAATTATTGGGTATGGCAAAGATGTTACCATCTTAAGGAAAACGGAGGAGCGCCTACGAAGAACAGAGAAACTTTCTGTTGTCGGAGAATTATCAGCTAGTGTTGCCCATGAAATCCGTAATCCGCTTACTTCCTTGAAGGGGTTTGTCCAGCTGTTGCAAGTGGAGGACGAGAAGCATCAATTTTATTACCAAATTATGTCAGATGAATTAGATCGAATCAATCACATCGTTGGAGAACTGTTGCTATTAGCTAAGCCGCAGCATCTTAAATTTACTAAGGCTGAAATTCAAAAGCTTTTGAATGATGTCATCTCGTTACTCCGGACCGAGGCGTCTTATTATAATGTTCAAATCGAGTCTGTTTTTCCGGAACAAGAAATATATATTGATTGTGAGCCAAACCAGCTAAAACAATTGTTTATCAATATCATAAAAAATGCTATTGAAGCATCAATCAATGGTGGAACCGTTTCGATTGGTTTAGAACTACTTGAAAAGGATCTGGTTGTTATTACAGTTAAGGACAATGGCTGCGGGATTTCCAAGGGGCGATTAGAGAAAATCGGTGAGCCCTTCTATTCTTCTAAGGAAAAAGGAACAGGTTTAGGACTTACGGTCAGCTTCAAAATTGTTCAATCACATAGTGGCACCATTCGCTTTGACAGTCAGATAAATCAAGGAACATCCGTTCATATAACCCTCCCAGCGATTCATGGTAACGATAGGAAACAGAAAAAACAACAAGCCCTTTCATGAAGAGCTTGTTGTTTTTTTCTTTCGATTCCGAATAAAAGCAATGATAAGTAATATGGGGGGAATAATGATTTGAAATGGCCAATGTAAATAAACAGGGACCACTTTTAACCCTTCTTGAATATGTTCCGCATATGAAGAGGAAATCGTTACAGAGGCTATTAAAATAATTAAACCAATGGGAAAACTTAACTTCTGATGGTTTTTAAACTTGAATAATTCTGCTGCACCGATCACCGCGGCATAGAAAAAGATCGAAATTTTAAAGAAACCGCCAATCATCAAATAAAGCATAAATAGAACATCCAGTCGTTCAATAAAATTAGCCAACTGAATTTTCCCTATCGTTGTGAGCAGCGGGAAATTCGAGCGCTGAAAAAGGTCTACCCCTAACGTAGCTACATTTATAGCACACGTTATCGTTACGTTAATCCCGGCTAGAATCATCCCGCCCATACAGGCTAGCTTTACTTTTTTATGATCATTCAGATAGGGAAGCAACATGGTGAATACAACCATTTCCCCAAATGGAAAAGTAATCGTCCCCCTAATAAAAGTGATAAACACAGGCTTCCAGCCATATTCTAATACTGGCTGAAGATATTCCAAATGAATTAGCCCAGAAAAGAGAATGAGAAGGAAGCCCGCAGTTGCCATCATGTAGATGACACCAAAAAATAGTTCCCCCACTCGAGCAATCACTTCAATCCCTTTATGAATCGAATAAATAATGGTCAGCATCATCAAGGCGTTAATAACAATGAGCGGGGTATTAAAATAAATGGTGGTTGTTAATAATTCACCAAAATCACGCAAAACCCGTGTCGAACAATAGATGAAATAGATAATATACAACAAGCCAAGCAGCCGTCCTATCCATTTCCCAGTAATTTTTTGCACATAACTCGTTAACGTCAGTGTAGGATAATATTTATAAAGTTGATAATAAACAAGAAATAGCAATAAACCACCAGCTAAGCCCAATAACATCGATATCCACGCATCTTGTTTTGCGGAAGCTCCAAGACCCACAAGAATCGCACTGCCCATTTCAAACAAAACCACCAAGATAAACATCTGGGATGCCTTGATTTTTGCCTTTTCCATTGCGTTAGCCCCTTTTCTAAGGGTTTTTAATTAAATAGTAGTTATGAAACCAAACAACTTTAAGAGCCTATTGAATTTTCCTTTCGGGTTCGAAGAAAGGCAACGACCAGCAAAATAGAGGGAATCATAATTTGAAATGGCCATTGTAGATAGATGGGTATCATTTTTATCCCCTCTTTAATATGTTCCGCATAATTAGCGGATACCGTGACAGATGCTAACAGGATAATTAATCCAATGGGGAAACTGAGCTTCTGATGGTTTTTAAATTGAAATAGGTCTGTTGCTCCCACTACCGCCGCATAGAAAAATATAGAAATTTTAAAGAAACCACCAATCACTAAATAAAGCATAAATAAGACATCAAGTCGTTCAAAAAAATTAGCCAACTGAATCTTGCCAATAGTCGTTAGCAAAGGGAAATTCGAGCGTACAAATAGATCTACACCTAGCGTGGCCACATTTATAACAGCAGTGATAGTAACATTAATTCCTGCTAAAACCATCCCGAACATACATGCCGACTTTGCTTTTTTTTCTCATTTAAATAGGGCAGCAGCATGGTAAATACAATCATTTCTCCAAACGGGCGTAAGTTCGTTTCTTGAAGAAAGGTGATAAACACAGGCTTCCATCCATACTCAAACATGGGTTGAAGATTTTCAAGATGAAGAATCCCCGAGAATAAAATGAAGACGAACCCAGCCAATGCCATAAAGTAAATAACTCCGAAAAACAACTCTCCGACCCTTGCAATTACTTCAATCCCCTTATGGACACCATATATTATCGTTAGCATCATTAACGAGTTAATGACAATGAGCGGAGTATTAAAATAAATAGTAGTCGTTAATAATTCTCCGAAATCACGCAATACCCTTGTTGCAAAGTACATAAAATAGATGATATATAACAGGCCTATCCCCCTTCCCATCCATTTCCCAGTAATCTTTTGAACATAACTCGTTAATGGCAATTCAGGGTAATAAGAATATAGCTGGTAATAAATAAGAAATAGTAGTAAGCCGCAAGCTAGTCCTAGCAAGATAGCGATCCATGCATCTTGTTTCGCTGAAACTCCCGGAACAATAAGAATTGCACTCCCCATTTCAAAGAGGACCACTAATATAAACAGTTGTGACCCTTTTATTTTTGCCTTTTCCATTGCAGCTTCCCCTTTTCTAAGGGTCATTTATTAAAATCTGACCAAAACGGCTTTGTCCGAATTCCTTCACGGCGAATATAGGAATCAACCTTCACGTTTACTTCAAGATCTGCGAAATGATCTCCCCAATTTGCTTTTAATTTGTTCCATAATTTCGGGTTTTTCCGATGAACGCTTTCACCGAATCCAAAAATATCACTCTTCATTTTTTGCGCTTTTTTTACGGTGGCTTCAATTTGCTGTTTTATCTCTTTTTCAACCAACTTGTCTATTTTCTCTATTTCGGTTGGATTCGTTAAGTCTACATCCGTATTCGCTTCGCTTATCCAGCCCTCATCTTCAATGGCAATTTGGATAACTGGCTTTTCATTTCTAATCTTAACGGAAACCTTTGTTTTGGTTCGTAAAAGGGCCATTGTGATCGCATTTTTTTTGCCATTCCAATCGACATTCACAGAAGTGCTTTTAACCCGGTCCAAAATCCAAATCACCCCGCGGGCCTTTTCATGATCAATCCAGCCGATTAATTTCCCTTTATTAAAAACAGCTAATCCATCAGCGGCAAGGACAAACAATGCTTTTGTCGTCTCCAATTCTTTTGCCTTCCCTACCGTTTCCTTTGAGCCGGTTATTTTAAAACCATTCACAATCGGTTCCTTCCCTTTACTAATTAGCCCGTTCAGGAAGTCATCGATATTAATACTCATATTTTCACCAAACATCGCTTCTGTCGCTTTTATCTCTTTCGTTATCTTATTTACTGGCATTTTATCAAGGTTCGCCAGTGCAGATACTAATAATTCTGCGGAGGTATCTCTCATAATCACTAGCTCTGTTGTCGTTCTAAATTCCGGATCCCTGTCCAATGCATCCATAATATCAAGGAGTCCATTCCTGGCTACTTCTTCACTTACAGCAATTAAATTTGTATGTGCATAATATAAGCGCCGCGATATTTTTTTTGTTGCTTTTCTAGCTGCCTCTGTTAAGGTATCCCCGGAGCTTTTATAAACAGCAATAGGCAGCCCTTGTCCCCCGCCATTTTGACCAGATGATACATTGCCTGGATTCACAATTTGAAACGAAACATCAAACTTTTTATTTTCACCCTTGTCAATGCCGATCGCCATGACAAAGGCTAAATCGGTCAATTCCTTTTGATTCCAGCACCCGCCTAGAATAGGTAATAGAAAACTCACAAGTAATATGAGGGAAATGATCTTTTTCATCATGATTCACCATTTGATGTTTGATTATTGTCATCTTGATTTGGCGGTCCTGGTTTTTGATGTTCTCCCGTCCTTACGGTATTCCCCTTACTGATAAACATTGGCCGATTTTTCATTGCCCATACAGGAAAACGAACAAAGACATCTTGTTGATTTTTGATGCTGAAAGGTGCTAAAGGCATCATGTATGGGATGCCAAATGAACGTAGTGCACATAAATGGATGGCCATAAACATCAAACCCAACATGATCCCGTAAAGACCCAAAACGGTTGCTAAGCCCATCAGAATAAAACGAATAAGCCTGGCAGCAATCGCCATGGCGAAACTTGGCGTGGAAAAATTGGCGATAGCTGTCAAAGAAACCACGATCACCATAACGGCTGACACAATCCCGGCTTGGACTGCTGCCTGGCCAATGACCAAGGCCCCAACGATAGAAACTGCTTGACCAACAGCTCTTGGCAGCCTTAATCCAGCCTCTCTTAAGATTTCAAAGAGAATTTCCATGATTAATGCCTCGATAAAGGCAGGAAAGGGTACATTTTCTCTTTGCGCCGCAATCGCAATCGCCATTGATGTGGGAATCATCTCCTGATGGAAGGTTGTTATCGCAATATAAGCGGCTGGTCCAATTAAAGCAATAAAGAAGGATAAAATCCTTAAAATACGAATACCGGTTGAAATATCAAATCGTGAATAATAGTCATCTGGAGCCTGGAAAAATTGTATAAAAATGGCGGGAGCAGTTACCACAAAGGGTGTCCCATCCACAATCACGGCAATCCTGCCTTCAAGTATATGTGATGTAACGACATCCGGTCTTTCGGAATGATACGTTGTCGGAAAGGTTGTCCATGCCTGATCTTCAATCAATTGTTCCACATATCCCGACGCCTGGATCGAATCAATGTCGATTCTTTTTAAACGCTCCTTGATCTCTTCAACAATTTTTTCATTTGCGATCCCTTTCAGATACATAATTCCAACATCTGTCTGAGATACCCTGCCAATTTTCATGGATTCCAACCATAAGTTGGGGCTTTTAATTCTTCGTCTGATTAAAGCAGTATTGGTTCTGAATGTTTCTGTAAAAGAGTCCTTTGGACCGCGAATGGCCAATTGGGTGGAAGGTTCCGTAATGGAGCGCTTCTCCCACCCCTTCGTTTCCACGCTAATGGCCCTGTTATAGCCATCTAAGAAAAATAAAGTATTTCCTGACAGGAGCATGTCATATACCTGATTCCAGTTTGTGATAATCTGAATACTTCCCAGGCTTACTGACTTTTCTGCCAATAATTGAAAAGAATCGAAAAGGTTGTGTGTTAATTCTTCTTCCGTTAAAGACTCCATGAAATACTCACTAACCAATTGCTCGTTAGCTAACCCATCAACATAGACACAATTTCCTTTTTTACGATCAAATTTAAATTCACGGAAGACTATATCCGTGCTATTGCCAAACTCCTCCTTTATGCGCGTAATATTTTCTTGATAATCCGTCAAGATCGATAATTCTTCCGGTTTTTCTGGATCTTGCTTTTGGCGATAATTATCGTTCTGCCGCTTTTTTTGCTTCTTTTTCAACATACTTGATAAAATCGACACAAGCTCCACCCCGCTTCAACTAAATCCATATTGGGTATTTTCCCCAAGCTGCATATGTTTATCCATTTTTACCATAATACTTTCGCGTATAAAGAATTCATTAAATGATAATATAAGAGTAATGTGGATTGAAGGTGAACTAATTTGAAGCAATTTTTTGTTGCCACTTTATTAGCATTTGGAATGTTTTTCCTCATGATATTATTAGATCTTAAAATGGGGGTCACACCAAACGGTGTCATCTGGAAAACCATAAATCCATTCCGGGTCATGGAGCCGGCGGAATATATTATTGTGATTTTGTTTATTCTCTTCTTCCTTCTTCAGGCGTTTTTGTCTTTTATAAAGAAGAAACGGCAAAGTAGCCCGCCTTCAAATTAAAAATGAGCCAATAGAGTAGGCGCATGAAATTATTCATGCGCCTCTCACAGATCCGTACGTGCGGGTCATCGCATACGGCTCCTCCACTTTATCCCCGTTGGGGATGTAGTTCATTGTAGATATCCAAAAGAAAAACGAGTTTGATTTCACGAAACCTTTCATTAGGAATCGCAAAATGTACATGTTGAGTCTTTGAGTTCTTCCATCTTGTCATTGAAAGACGAGGAAGTTCACCCTCCCAATTCCTTTTTCGAAGCTCCCTGTGGAGCTTTCTTATTCTCTTCCAGCTTCTTAACTGAATCATCCTAAGCCTTCTTCTAATCCATGAGTCCAATTGTTGAAACAGCTTCTTTGAAAATCCAATACCAAAGTATCTTCCCCATCCTCTGATAATCGGGTTCAACCGGCGTTTGACGAATTCCTCCAAACCTACTGTTTGGTTTCTTCTCGTTACCGTTTTGATACTTTCCTTGAATTTCTTCACTGCCTTATCTGATGGTGAATGAAAGTATCCTTTTTTGAAGATGTATCCTAAAAAGATAAACGGTTCTTCAAGGTTGTCTACGATTTTCGTCTTTTCTGGGTGTATTTTCAACCCTAACTCATCTTCAAGGAGTTTTACTACTGTTTTTAGAACTCTTTCTGCACCCTTTCGTGACTTGCAACAGATGACAAAGTCATCTGCATACCTTGTTATGCGGTGACCTCGCTCCATCATCATTTTATCTAGTGGATGAAGAAAGATATTTGCTAACAATGGACTGATTACGCCCCCCTGTGGACTCCCCTTAACATTTTGATAGTAGACACCGTTTTCAAGTATTCCTGATTTTAGGAACTGTAAAATTAGAGTTAGTACACTGCTATCTACAACTTCTTCCTTAATTAATTCAAGGAGCTTATCATGGGGGATTGAATCAAAGTAAGTTTTTATATCAGCGTCTATAACATATGTGTACCCATCTTTTAAATCCTGCCGGATTTGTTCAATCGCCATATGAGCACTGCGATTCGGACGGAATCCAAAACTACAATCTAGAAACTTCTGTTCAAAAATGGGCTCAAGAATTCTTTTAGTTGCGGCTTGGATAGTTCGGTCTCCTACTGTGGGAATACCTAACGGACGTTTTGAGCCATCAGTTTTTGGGATAAAGACTCTTCTGACTGGTTTAGCACGATATGTTTTTGAACGTAAAGATTCTTGGAGCACTCTTAAGTTGTGTTCCAATTCTTTTTCAAAATCTTTTATTGTTACCTTATCCACACCGTGAGCACCACGATTCTTCTTTACATCATAAAAAGCTTGTTCCAAGTTTTGATAGTCCCAAATTTTATCAATTAGGCTGTACCACTTGCGTTTCTTTTTAGAGCTCTCAACTACACGTAAGCTTCGTTTCCCTATAGATTCATGCATGTATTCGTTTCCTTTCCCAATAAAATATCAGCAGTATAGTTGGTTCAATTACTGATACCTATATTAGTACTACGCCCTAAACAACCTACTTTCTTTCGGTCTCGATTCTTTGGCTGTCTGCCTCATCGACTTCTGTTTAGTACATGACGAGTAAATAAGTTCGTGTTGCTTTTCTTCCATGGACAGACGGGCTTCGCATCAGTTCACTGCCTTTTGAGTCAATGTCTGCCTTACCAATTTCATGGTAAGTCACTTGTCTTTGCGGCATTTCCGACAAGCTTATTCACTACTATCCCCTGCTCTGACTTCTCACCTTCCATAGTCAATTTCTTGTCCATCGCGGCTTTGAAAAAGATTTACCACCTACGGTGGAGAAGATGAGATCTCCTTGGGTCACGTCATCGTCTTTCACTCGAAGCCAGTCCTCATAACTAATAAGATACAGAGTGGTATTGGACATTCCCACTTTTGGCAGGGTTATCCCATCTTACGAGCCAACATAGTTTCAGCCACCTGTTCCGAGTTTTGCCTTCAGGTCCTCCGCACGAAATCTCACGATACTCGCACTACCTGTCAGCTATACATTTCCGCCACAACGGCATGTTAGGGACTTTCACCCATTAGAGCGAAGCGCTGCCAAGCGCACCAAAAAAAGAGCTCAATGCGAGCTCTTTTCCTTATTCATTTCATGAATTTCTACAACTTGTTTCCTCTTGAAAAAACGCCAAACTGCTTTTAGTCTACTGTTCCACTTTCTTTTCCTTTCCACATTTGGGCCGTACACATAGCGATTCCAAAAATAATAGATGGATTCCTCCAACACCATTAATAGGCTGAAAAATCCGGCAATCACAATAATAGAAGTCCACATGAGAAGGTCCCCTTTTCAAAAGGATTGTTTATCCTATTGTATCAAACAATTACCAAATTGTGGTTAAATTAGACTCAGAATTTTCTGTCTCAATTGGGAAAATGGAATCTATTTCACGAAAAAAGTCAGGTTCACGCTTGAACCTGACTTTTTGAGATTTGCCCAGCTCCAGGGCATACGCCGCCGACCTGGGTGTTAGCGCCTCTTTTTTAATTCGGATCCTTATATGTTAAGGCCCGTTCACTATCACCGTAACCCTTCGTGGTTGGATCCTGAACAATTCCTAACATGGACAACAGGACAAACACGGCATTTACAAATGTTAAAATAGAATTTTGGATTGCATCGGTGATTTGAAAATCGACTAAACCTATAGAATGTAAACAGGCTGTCACTACCTGGGCGACAATTAAAATTTGAGACACAAAAGCAATAACCCAGTTTTTATTTCTAAACCGCACTTTCCAGTTAATCATAAGTTCATCCCTTCCCTTCCCAATATGCTATAGGCCTTTCTGCTAACATATGCTTGGACCGGAACAGGATTGCCCATGATTATCTCAGTTTCTTATTTATTTACACTTCTCTACGCATCGCTTTTAATACATCGACCTTTGTTGCTCGTTGTGCCGGACGGTATCCTGAAAGAATGGTTACCGCAAAACAAATAACTACACAGATGATTGGCAATACAAGCGGAATTTCACTAAAGATGATATCCATTTCTGTTTCTTGACCAAATGCTTGTTTAATAATTAGCGGAATGGCAAAATTGACGGCGAAACTGATACCATAGGACACAATTGTCCCGATAACGGCGCCAATCAAGCCAATATAGCTGCTTTCAAGTAGAAAAATCCGTTTAATCGTTTTGGGACTAGCACCTATAGCCTTCATGATGCCGATGTCCGGTGACCTTTCCGTTACTGCCATGGTCATCGTATTATAGATACCAATTGAAGCAATGAGAATGGCAATCGTTCCGATAAAAATCAGCCCGGCTTTTGCGATCAAAAAGACCATATTCACTTCCTTCAATTCATTCACAACGGAATAGGTCGCATATTTTTCCTTTGTTAGTTGATCAGAAATACTTTGCACGGCCTCCATATTTTTCGCATAAATCTTGACATCATCATAAGAATTCTTCTGCGTAGTTAAATCCTTCGGAACTTCACTATTCGCATCTAACAGGTACCCTTTAGGCGTCCCCGTAAAAGCCTCAATCTCCTTTAACGTTTGTTCGGAAATAAAGATACTTCGATCCTCGGCCCAAACCTTCGTTGGCTTCTTTGAAATGCCGACCACTGTCAAAGGAATTATTCTTTCCTGTTGTTTGCCTTCTTTATATTGTAGGACCGTTAATTCAATCTTTTCGCCAATTATCTTACCCGTATAACGGTACTCCGCTTTTATTTCCCCCTTTTCATCATACATATCATCCGGAGCATCTTTTTGAGCTAGATTAAGCGGGAAATTATAGCCAACCACGATTTCATCTTGACTTTTGGGCAAACGTCCCTTTGATAGTTCAAACCCTGCTTTCACCTCTGATGGAAAATTTGCTACATACGTTTCCGTTTGTTCTTGATAATTCCCTATCGTATAGGTACCGCCCTGCTGGAGCATTTTTCGTCTGGTAACAGCTTTTACATCCTTTAGCTTCTCAAATTTGCGGACATCCTTATCGTTTAAAGGACGAAACCCGCCTTGATCATTTAATTCTTGGCCATGGACATCAATTTGCGTTATTACCCTACGCTCGGTAATTTCCTTCACTACCGATTTCTGTAAACCAAAGCCGACGGAGGCGAGAACAATCAGGAACGCACAGCCCATAGCAGTAGCGAGAATTGTCATAAACACTCTCGTTCTATTTTTCTTCATATTTTGACGGACGAAACGGAATTGGTCTTTTACCTTCATGCCAGCACCTCCTCAACAATGCGGCCATCCCTTAATTCAATCTTGCGGCTCCCGATATCTGCCACCTTATCATCATGAGTAATGATTAAAAATGTAATACCTAAATCCCGGTTCAGTTCCCGAATGAAGTCTAGCAATTCTTCCTCTGTTTCACTATCAAGACTCCCCGTCGGTTCATCGGCAAGAATAATCGGTGGATTCACAATTAAGGCACGTGCGATACTGACGCGCTGCTGCTGACCACCCGATAATTCTCCAGGGTAATGATCCTGATAATCTAGTAACCCCACTTTCGCCAGCATCACTTCAGTTTGTATTTTTCTTTCCATCTCGTTAACCCCTTTTAAGATCAACGGGAGTTCAACATTTTGAAAGGCGGTCATACTTGGAATCAATTGAAAGCTTTGAAAAATAAAGCCCAGATTTTTTATCCGAAAATCTGCAAATTTCGTTTCATTTAGATCCGTTACCTTTTCGCCCCTAATCCAAATTTCACCCGCTTTTGGATGGATAAAACCGCTTACTAGATTTAGAAGTGTTGATTTCCCTGACCCGCTTCTGCCAACAATGGTAACAATTTCTCCCTTTTCAACAGTGAAAGAAATATCTCTTAGTACCGGAATAATCGTTTGTCTTCCTTTTTTTCCAATGACAAAATCATGACGTAAGTTTTTTAATGTAATCATTTTTTCCTCCTGCTCCCAATCACTTCACACTATTAGACGTAACAAATTGCCTGGACCCCTACAGTTTTTTTAAATCCCTCAAAAACATTTTTCAATAGATGAAAAAAAACAGTTTTATTGGTGTTTTTTTACTAGAAAATTTATAATAGATGAAGCGAAAATTTCTATTTAATAGTCAGGAGATAACATGGAGAAATTACACCCTTTTCGGGACATGATCGTTCGTTTCTGGAAAAAGAGTCATCTAACACAAATTATCTTATTACTACTCCTTGTTGTTGTATTAGGTACCATCCTCTATTTCGGCTGGCTGGCAACAAGGGCGAATGTAGAATCATTGAAAGAAGGTCTTAGCCAGCCTACAGTTATCTATGACCATACTGGCAAGGTGGCAAGTAATGTTGCCACCAATCGGACAAAAGGGGTAAAAATCGAGGAGTTGCCGAAATATGTTCCACATGCCGTTGTCGCAATTGAAGACGAGCGTTTTTATGAACATAGCGGTTTTGATGTAAAGGGAATTGCCCGTGCTTTTTTCAGCAATTTGTTTGCCGGAAGGGTGACTGGAGGCGGCAGCACGTTAACGCAGCAGTTGACCAAAAATGCCCTTCTTTCACCTGAACGCACCTATAAGCGAAAAGCAGAAGAATTATTTTTAGCGGTAAAAATTGAGAAGGTTTACAGCAAAGCTGAAATTTTACAAATGTATATCAACCAGGTTTATTTCGGCAGCAACTCCTGGGGTATCAGTAGTGCCTCGAAAAAATATTTTAATAAGGACATTAAAGATGTGTCGATCAGTGAGGCAGCGATGTTAGCTGGACTCCTGCATGCACCAAATTACCTTAATCCTTATAATAACTATGACCTAGCCATGAAACGACGCAACGTTGTTTTAGGAAAAATGAAGGAGCTTGGCTTTATTTCTTCCCAAGAATACAACACAGCGAAAAAAGAAAAAATTCGGCTGCAGGATGGCGGCGGCAGCTTTGTGGAGCGAAAATATCCCTATTATGTGGATGCTGTTTTAAACGAAGCTATTTCTAAATATGGACTCACCCAAGAAGAGATTTTAACAAGAGGGTATCGCATCTATACAGAAATGGATCAAAACCTGCAAGCACAACTTGAAAAAGTCTATAGTAACGACTCCTTGTTCCCAAGTGGAAAAGGAAATACTTTAGTCCAAAGCGGATCTGTACTAATGGATCCGGCCACAGGCGGTGTTAGAGCACTTGTCGGCGGCAGGGGTGAGCATGTGTTCCGCGGTTTTAACAGGGCGACCCAGCTACAGGCTCAGCCAGGGTCAGCGATTAAACCGCTTGCTGTCTATACACCTGCCCTTGAAAACGGCTACACTTATTCTTCCGAGCTTGTCGATGAACCAACGTCCTTTGGAAATTACAAACCAGAGAATTTTACGAAAACATTTCAAGGAAAGGTTCAACTTTATAAAGCGCTTGAAGAGTCGCTAAATGTTCCGGCCGTATGGTTGTTAAATGAAATAGGCTTGAATAAAGGCATAGATTCGTTAAAACGTTTTGGCATTCCCACAGTGAAGGAAGACAAAAATCTGGCCATTGCCCTTGGCGGCATGAGTAAAGGGGTTTCCCCGCTGCAAATGGCAAATGCTTTTTCGACCTTTGCAAATGGTGGGAAACGCCAGGATCACCACTTAATTACTAAAATCGTTGGTCCAACCGGGAAAACCATCGCCGAACGGGAAGCGAAAACAACCAAGGTTACTTCTAAAAAGGTAGCAGATGAAATGACATCCATGCTGCTAAATGTAGTAGAATCTGGAACTGGGAAGAATGCACATATTCCACATATGGAGATTGCCGGAAAAACAGGATCAACCCAGCTCCCATTTGGGGATGTGAATGGAACAAAGGATCAGTGGATGGTCGGCTATACCCCAAACATTGTGGGCGCTATCTGGATTGGCTACGATCAAACAGACCGAGAACATTATCTGCCAAGTTCAAGTTCTTCTAATGTGGTACCGATTTTCAAAGAAATCATGAGGGAAACATTGCCACTCCTTCCAAAGGAAAGCTTTGACGTGACATCGATTAATGCTCAGCTTGCCGGCGAGGCAGCACCAGATAAAAGCATCCATGATCAGGCAAAAGAGATTGGCAAAGAATTAAATGAAAATGCCAAAAAAATAGGATCAGTGATAAAAGAACAAGCCCCAGGATGGAAGAATGCCTTGGAAAAGGCATTTTATACGATTGGCAAAGGGATTGATTCAATAGTGGAAAAAGTGAAAGGAATGAAAGAATAGCACGCAATCGCTGCGTGCTATTTTATTTTTAAAGAATGGAAGTAATCCCCGGCTATTCTCCTTACCTTTTCATCATGATCGGCATCATAAACAACGATAAAGCAGGTAGCCGGACCTGATGATTTTAAAAGATCGACATTTGCGACGATCTTTTCAGCGGTAAACTGTTTATTGATAAATATCTGATTCAATTCGGATAATATGCCTTTCGAACCAACAGGCCAAATCAACACTTCATTTAGCTGATTGATCTCTTGAAAGACTGAAAGTGGAACGATTTCATCATTCTGTGCCATCACTTCAGGACCAACTAAAGGTAAGCCTATTACGGCAAAAGTCCAATTGCCAGAGAATAACAACTCTGACTTTTTATTCAAACCTTTCCGTCCCAGGACCATTAATCCCACTGCCGACTGCAGCATCATAAAATTACTTTCCGTACTCCCTGTAATAGAAATATCTTTTAACCCAAGTTCATTTGCTCCTTTTTTGACGCCCTGTATAAGTTCTTCCCATGGTTCATTTCCACAAAAATTGTTAAGAACTACAGATAGGGGCTGCCCCCCTGCTGCCATGCATTCCATGACCGCAACTCTAAAGGAGTAATAGGCAACTGTTTCGTATGGAACCTGAACAACGTCTTGTTCCTTCATCCCAATTCCTCCGCTATTATCACAAGCGATAATAAGTGAATCCTCCGCATTAATGGGAAGGGTTAAAATATCCCTCATTGATTTGCCTCATTCTTCATGAATGGATTTGAAAACAGAAACGAGAGTCGTGGAATGGCAATGTATGCAATTCCACTATTTATGATCGATCCGATCAGCAAGGATGGGACAATCGCCAAATAAAAGCCTTTATTTAGTATAAAAATAAACGGGATCGGTGCTACAATGGAATTTCCAAGGATAAAAAGCACACTTGCTAAAACCTTTTTGCTATTTTTATAAAGGTATCCAAAAAGCCACACAAGTAAAGCCATTTCCGCTGCGATTAAAAAGTGCATAGGGCCTAATGGAAACCCGCCTACTACGGCAGATAATAAATGCCCAAATACAGCTACAATGGCTCCCGCGCCACTGCCCAGTAAGACTGCAGCCAAAAGCGCTGGGAAGGCATCCAATGCTACAGTACCAATAATTGCGGGAATCTTAATGACAGCGCCGACAACAGACAAGGCAGTAAACATGGCGAGCCAGCTGACTATTTTACCTTTCATCTACTTTTCCTCCTTGCGCTTCCCATCCCTAAACACTCTAGCACTACGGACATATTCCACGTCACCCACATGTAGTCGGAAGTTAATGACTCTTGCTAAGGCAAAAAAATAATTTGATAAACGATTTAGATATTGCAGGGCAATTTCGGGAGTTTTCGGGTCAGCCTTTACTAGTTTTACCACTAATCTTTCTGCTCTCCTTGTAACCGTTCTAGCAATATGAATGGAGGCTGATGGCTTCGTACCACCAGGTAAAATAAACCGTTCCAGTTCTGGTGCCTCTGCAATATATTCGTCAATTTTCTGTTCCAGGTAGTCAATCGATTCTTGCTGAAGCTTTAACTCCCGTTTTTCCGTAACACTTGCCAGGTCGCCGCCGCAATCGAATAATTCATGTTGAATTTTTTCCAGATCACCAAGGACATCCTTGAAAATTTCCTGATCAAGTTCCTGGATGGCCTGCCCTACAAAGGAATTTACTTCATCAACTGTTCCGTATGCCTCAACCCTTGTATCATCTTTATCTACCCTACCGCCAATAATACTTGTTTTTCCTTTGTCACCTGTTCTTGTATAAATTCTCATTTCAAATTCCCCCTCTATTTAATTGTTTGGTTTAATCCATACCATATGACATCAACTTTGTCTGATTTAGCTGCTACATCCTGATAGGCCCATCCCGTTACATCTCGCCATAGTCTATTTTCTTCTTTGACTGGTACAATTCCTTTTGTAATATCAGTCCCAATCACAATCAATTTTCGCTCTGCCCTTTCCTTTTCCCATGAAATCCACGCCTCTAAGCATCCGTTCCAAATTTCGCGACAACGGTCAGCATCATATCGCATTGTCAACTCCTTCACCCATACCTCTATTCCCTCAAGAACTACCTCAACAAGGTGGTTTTCTGGTATAGTGAAGGGAAGCGGAAAACCGTTATAGGCAGATAGCCATTGCTTTTCCTGGTTCCTATTATATTCCTTTTTTACCCATTTTCTCTTACCATTAAAGGCACCTCCAGTAATGAAGTGCATCGTCCATCCCCCTTTAAAGCTTCTTTCGAAAAAATAAGTTCAATCCCTTGATCATGCTGTGCCTGAAAGCACCAAAAGTCTTTCTTATCCGGTGCATATTTAGTTAAAAGATATCTAATCACACCGCCATGGGTGATGATCGCACAGCTCTTTAGCCGTTGAAGAAGGACAACGTCCATTATTCTTTTCCAACCAGTCTGCACCCTGCTAGTAAACTCATGAAAAGACTCACCTCTAGGTGGACAGACACTCACAACGTCTGACACCCATTGACAATAGTGCTGGTCTTCCTTTAAATCGTCGTATGTCTTCCCTTCCCATTCACCAAAATTCATTTCCCGTAACTCTTTTAATTGATATGGAATACTTGTGGGAAATAAGATTTTTGCCGTGCGGATACATCTTTGCAAATCACTAGAAAAATAGGATTCATAGTTCTTACTGGTCGACATTTTGGCAGATTCAACCGTTAATTCGGAATCATTCCATCCTAAATAAGCCTTTCGCTTATTTTCTTCTGTTACTCCATGACGAAATAATGCAATAACCACACGGTCATCCATAGGATTAACTCAGTCCCTTCCACAGAAGCTCCCAGCACATCTCCCGTTATTCCACCATACCATTTCACAGCATAACGGCGGCAAAAAAAGAAACAACCAGTAGCGGTTAAAATCAACATGCTAATAAGAATGCCACCGTCAGACCAAAACAGGACAAGCAACAGAAAGCCAATAAGATAAAAAGGATAGATCCTTAATACCTGTGGTTTTGCTGCACTTTGAAATAATAAACCCAGACCTTCACTTTTAGCTGTTTTAACAGTTAATAATAGGACACCCATGTTACTTTTACTCAAAAACGGGATTCCAGCGATAAAGATGTATAGTAAGGGAGTAGGATTTAACGTACTCTCATAGATAAATAAAAATCGGCACGATAATAACACCATGACCGAAAGGACACCAAAAGCACCTGACCTTGGATCCTTCATGATTTCAAGTCTTTTCTCTACATTCTGGTAGGAAAAGTAAGCATCACTCGCATCCATCCAGCCATCTAGATGTATTCCTCCCGTTAGAAGTATCGTTGCCAGCCAAAGGATGAAGGCAGTAGCTAAATGAGAAAAAGGAGTAAATTGATGAACAGCAAAAAATAAACATGCATAAAAAACTCCTTGAAATAAACCAATTAGCGGAAAAGTCTGCACGGCTTTTCTCAGATGTTCTTGGTCCATTGGTAATTCACGCGTAATGGGAATAGCCGTAAAAAATTGCAGGTTAATCATGAATCCTTTTAAAATTTTTTTCATCTTCCGCCCCATTGATGGATGATATCTTTAATAAGATCCCATTTAAGGTGACGTTTCATCTCCGCAGCAAGGTTCTCATATCTTTCATCTGCAGTAATTCTTTCAACCGTTACCTCTACTTCCTTTGACAACGAATCCTCAACCTCTATCATATGATTTTCAATAAATGGCAAGACACCTACCACAGGAATCCCTGTTTTTTCCTCCAGCCACTGAATCCCATCCTCGAATAATGTAAGATCCCCTTGGAATTTATTAATTATTAATCCCTTTACTCTTTGCCTCTCGCCAGGGTTTAGCAGTTCGAGCGTTCCAACAATACTGGCAAAGACTCCGCCGCGATCAATATCAGCTACAAGCACTACTGGAACGTCTGCCATTTCTGCCACTCTCATATTGACCATTTCGCGATCGGTTAAATTTATTTCTACTGGACTGCCAGCCCCTTCAATCACTAACATCTCATATTCTGTTTCTAATTGGTCTAGAGATTCCTTAATTGCCTCCAAACCCTTTTCGTAAAAGTGGTCCCGGTAATCCCTTCCAGAAAGTAATTCTATCGATCTTCCGAAATAAATCACTTCAGCTTGCTGGCTTGGAAGCGGCTTTAATACAATTGGATTCATCCATTCAGTTGCTATTAATCTGGCCGCTTCTGCTTGAATTCCTTGTGCTCTACTAATCTCTTTTCCGTCTGCTATAACGCAGGTGTAATTTGACATATTTTGCGATTTAAATGGCGCGACTTTCACACCCTCGTTTGCTAAAATCCGGCATAATGCCGTAACTATTAAACTTTTACCGACATCTGAAGCAGTACCTTGAATCATGATTCCTTTCATCGTCCCACTTCCTTCATTACGATGGGGATCCCAGTCTCCACTAATAGAGCCCGATCCGCTTCATTTACTAATGTTTGATGGATTTGTCCCAATAATCTTCCATATAAAAAAACAAGGTCTGTTCCGATTAGTGGCTCGTTTAAAACCTCATTACTTACAACAATTATGGCTCCTGCCCGCCTTTTTAGCGATAGAATTCCAGTAATAATCGAATCTTTGACAGATGTAAAAAAAGACTCGTCCCACCTTCTTTGGGTAGAAAATAATTCATTATTCAAAAGAGTTGTCACACAATCTACTAAAATGATATCACTCTCTACTACAGAATCGGACAGTGTTCCGATCTGAACGGGCTGTTCAATGGTTTGCCAACAATAGTCCCCAGCAGACCGATCACCCTTGTGCCTGTCAATTCGTTGCTGCATTTCTTGATCTGATGGGACCCCCGTTGCCAGATAGGTTAATCGGCCGCCATTTTTGCCAGCCATCTCGATTGCCAATTTTTCAGCCATTTTGCTTTTTCCGCTTCTAACACCGCCGGTAATGAAGATTAATGATGATTGTGCCAATCCGCCAACACCTCCATTAGTGCCGTATTTTCTTCCCTGCCTTTTATGGCAAATCGAAGCCATTTCCCCTCCAAACCGGGAAAATTAACGGTATGCCGTGGAATGACAGCCTTGTTAAGTAGAAATTCGAACAAAGGAAACTGATCATCCAACAGTGGATCCTTCAATAAATAGAAATTCACTTTGGATGAAGATACGACAAATCCGTATTGCTTAAAAAAAGTAAACAACCGTTTCCGTTCATCACAGATATATTCCCGTGTCAATTGAATAAAGGATTCATCCTGTAAACACAGTTCACCTGCCAACAATGCAAGGGTATTAATACTCCAATGCGCTTGCAGGGAGTTTAGTCTCTTTACAATCGCAGGCTGAGCAACTAAATATCCCAGGCGAATTCCAGGGATTGTAAACATTTTGGTCATTGAGCGAATAATAATTAAATTTGAACATGTATTTATGTATGGAATAAATGAATCATACTCTTCTAAGAAATCGAAAAATGCCTCATCTAAGATCACCAAGCAGTTTTGCTGTTCACATTTCTTAATTAATGAAATAATCGTTGAACTTGGATACTGAATGCCTGTTGGATTATTTGGGTTACATAAGAACAATGTATCAGCAATTTCTATTTTTTTATGCAACTCATCAAGGTTTAATTCAAAATCCGGCTCCCTTAGTTGGTGATACACTACATCACAATTGTTTGCCTTGCAGGCATTTTCATATTCGGAAAAAGTTGGCTGGATCAACAACACCCTTTTTCCTGTGAGCATCCTTGCAATCAAGGAAATCAACTCTGCCCCGCCATTTCCAATTAATATAGATTGATCAGGAATACGTTCTTTCTGTGCAATTATCTTTTTTAACTTGATAGCATGCGGGTCTGGGTAAACAAAAATTTCCTGATAAAACTCCGGCCACTTCTCTTTCAATGAAGACGGTGGTCCAAGTGGGTTAATATTCGCGCTAAAATCAGTATAATCCACTGGGAGTGACTGCCCCATTGCTTTATATAGGTATTGGGGATTAGAACCATGTGACGGCCAATTCAACAAGCATCCCTCCGATCGCTAATAATAATAAAAATAAGAAAACAGTTCTCCCTAAAATGTCATTCGCCTTTAAGATGTGGTGGGCTTGAATAGGAGAATGAGCCTCTCCCATTTTTGCACGATTAGAAATCATTCCTTTGTAATAATTGATACCGCCCAATTGAATACCTAGAATAGCAGCCACTGCCGCCTCACCCCAGCCGCTGTTTGGACTCGGGTGCTTTTTGGCATCACGAATTAAAATCGACCAGGCTTTGCGATGATCACTCCTGAATGGCAGTTTTCCTATTAACATGATCATCCCCGTTAATCGACTCGGAATCCAATTCATCACATCATCCCATTTAGCAGATGCCCAGCCGAACTCTTTGTATCTATCATTCAAATGCCCCACCATCGAATCACATGTATTGGCTGCCCGGTAGACCATTGCTAACGGGGCACCACCTATGAGTGCCCAGAACAAAGGGGCAGTCACACCATCACATGTATTTTCAGCAACCGTCTCTATCGCCCCTCTTGCAATTTCACTTTCGTCAAGGTCATTCGTATCGCGGCCCACAATATAAGAAAGTTTCTTTCTGGCTTCGACCAGATCCCCGGATTTTAATGGGTGGTAGACTTCAAGAGCCGCTTCCTTCAAGCTTTTTTGGGCTATGGTGGTAGATATAACTATACTTTCCGCAGCGATTCCTACAAGGGGGTGAATCTTGTATCCTATTAAAACAACTATCAATACAATCGTGAAGACCAATAGTAAAACAAAAAGGAGCATGACTAGCCCGATCCATTTTTTAAACTCCCCGGAATTCCAGCGCTTTTCAAGATGTGCAATCAATTTTCCAATCCACTTTACAGGATGCGGCCAATTGGGTGGATCACCTACAAACAAATCAAGGATAGAAGCAGTCAAAATGGCAATTACGTGATAAAGAATCATTGGTGCTTCCTTTTTTGTGACTTTTGAATCGCCTCTGTTGTACATTGATACACAACTTTACTAATAAGCCTGCCTAAAGGGGTAATCGTTCCAGCAAACTCTAGCTCCTTCCCAAATTGGGTAGCCGCAATTAAAATACTATCCGTTGACGTTCCAGTCGCAATCGTTCCAGTGACCTTATCCATTACCTTTAAATCATGCATCGCTTTTACCTTTGCTTCCGTAGCGGTTATGATGCTTTGAATAAAGGCCTCCTCTGTTAATTCACCATTTACGAAAATCCACGTGTTAATCGTCCCAGGAAGTTGAATGAGGTCATGCCTTTCACTTTTCGAGGCATCAATTGCATTTCCAACCCCTGCCGTGACAACAACTAAAACCGAGAAGTCGTCCTGTTTGACCCTTTGGTATGCAACATCCTCAAGGACCACAGCTGTCATCATCCCAACAGTCGCTGATGGTTCAAAGCCCTTATCCTTTAAAAAGGCCGCCATTTCCCTTCGATGATCATCACAATTATAGTCCTTCCTGACGTGGCGATTAACAAATGTCTGATGCCAGCCTGTTCCCGCCCCGACCACACCTGAAGACATGGTTCTTAACGGTGCAGGGGATTGCAATTTAATGAACTCATTTGAAACCAGTATCATTTCTTCAGTAATTTCAAAGTTTTCCATTCTCCGTTCCACTTCCGGCAGTAACACCAATTGCGGCGCTGCCACCTTCGGATGGGGTTGTTTTTGAATCTTGGTATGGTAAACCTCTCTAATTCTATCTTCTCTTAAGACTTCATTCGGAATATGATTACTATTGATGGTTCCCTTTTCAAGCAGCAGCAATCGATCGCAATATAAACCAGCTAGATTTAAATCATGGAAGATCGAGATGACCGTTAAGCCCTTCTCCATTGTCCAGTGTGTTAAAAGGTCAAGAAGTTCCTTCTGATAAGATAAATCCAAATGATTTGTTGGTTCATCTAATAGAAGAATTTCAGGCTCCTGGGCCAATGCTTGCGCAAGGAATACCCGTTGTCTTTCGCCACCAGATAACTCTTGAATGTTTTTTTGTTGAAATAACGATATTCCAGTTTGGTTCATTACTCGCTGAACAACATCCTCATCCTCTTTGGTCCATGTTTGAAACCAGCCTTTTTGATGAGCATATCTACCAAGTGAAACGGTCTCTTTAACCGTGTAGGAAAACGATTGTGAAGAATGCTGCGAAAGAACAGCGACCATTTGTGCTAGCTGTTTGATTCCATATTCCTGAAGCCTTTTTCCATTTATGAAAATATCACCTTGTTTAAACGGTAAGATCCCACTAATCATTTTTAAAAGGGTCGTTTTTCCGCTTCCATTTGGCCCTAAAATCCCGAACAATTCCCCTCGTTTTACTTGAAATGAAATGTCCTTTAAAACGGATTCATCTGCATAACCACCCGAAACGTGTTGAACGCTAAGCATATTCTATCCACTTCTTTCCATCCGTTTTCTTTGGAGCAGAATCAGCGCAAAAACTGGTGCACCAATTAAAGCAGTAATAACCCCAATCGGTAATTCTGTTGGAGAAATAATGGTTCTGGACACGAGGTCAGCGAGAATTAAGAACCCACTTCCGATTAAAATGGAAAGTGGAAGAAGGTAGCGATGATCGGGTCCCCATAACATTCTTGAAAGATGGGGTATAACTAATCCAACAAAACCAATCGTCCCTGATACAGCAACTGCTGCTCCTGTTAATATTGAACCAGCAGAAAGAATGATGAGCTTTCTTTTCTGGACATTAACACCTAAGTGCTGCGCACGCTCTTCCCCAAATGACATCGCATTTAATTCTTTTGCATTAAAAAGGAGGATCGCTGAACCCAAAATAAAAAACGGTAAGATGATTTTTATGTATTCCCAGCCCCTCATTGACACACTGCCCAGGAGCCAGCCAATAATTTGCCGTAACTCATCACCGGTTAAAGCGATCATAAGTGAAATAAATGCACCTAAAAAAGAGCTGAAAATAATTCCTGTTAAAATAATCGTCTCGACTCTCATTGATCGTTCAATTTTTCTGGCAAAGGCAAGAACAAGGAATATGGTAAAAAATGAAAATAGAATACTCAATAATGGCAATGTGAACATCCCAATAAAAGGGATGGATAAATGAAAGAACAATGTCAGTACAGCCCCAACGGAAGCACCGGATGAGACCCCCAATGTATATGGATCTGCTAATGGATTCCGTAACAGGCCTTGAAATGCCGCTCCCGCTATCGCAAGAGCCGCCCCAACAAGACCAGCTAATAGAACCCTAGGCAAGCGAATATTCAGCACAATACTTGTTTGCATTGGATCGATGACATCTAGTGATGGTAACCCAAAAAGCTTAGCCATCATAATGTGGATAATCGTTCCCATCGGAACTGAAACAGTTCCGATGGAGATTCCTAGAAGCATGGAAATGAACAGGAATAGTCCTGCCAGGGTAAAAGCTATATATGGATTATTTAAATACTTCTGGATAAACAGCCTTCGCAAGATCTTCTACTCCTTCAACAATTCGAGGTCCTGAACGTGTCACACGATCAGAATCTACATCGATTACTAGCTTATTTTTTACGGCATTGACATTTTCCCAGCCTTTTCTGCTTAATACTTGCTGGGCCGGTTTTTCCTTTTCATAGCCGCCATATGTAGTAATGATTACATCCGGATTACGTTTTATGATCTCTTCTTGATCAAGCTGGACCCAGCCCTCTTGATCGGCTGCTAGGTTTTCGGCATTGATCATCGTTAGCATTTCATTCATGAACGTATGATTCCCAGTTGTAAAAATTTCCGGTGCAGGTGAAACTTCAATAAATACCTTTTTCTTTTCTTTGATATCGTTCGCCTGTGCCTTAATTTCAGCCAACTTTTCTTTCATCACTTGAATAAGCTCGTCCGCTTTCTTCGATTCCCCAGTAGCTTTGCCAATCATACTGATGGAATCGTACACTTGCTCAAAATTTTGAGCATCGTTCACAACAAGAACTGCAATGCCGGCATCTTTTAACTGCTGCAGGCTTGCTTTAGAATTATCCGCCGTAGAGGCATGTGCTAATACTAAATTGGGTTGTAATGAAATAATTTTTTCAAGATTAACTTCCATACCGCCTATTTTCTCTTTTTCTTAACCCCTTCAGGGTAATTATCAAAATCGGAAACACCAACTACTTCTTTTTCAAGCCCTAACGCGTAGGCAATTTCCGTATTACTTGGGATCAGTGAAACGATTTTTTCAGGTTTTTTTTCTAAGACTACCTCATTACTTTTTGCATCTTTAATCGTTACCGGAAAGGCAGCCTCTGTTTTATTTTCAACATTCGCCTTATTATCCTCTTTAACCTGCTCCTGCTTTTCTGCACAGCCTGCTAATACTCCTAATGTTAATAAGGCAATTAGCAATAGTGAATAAATCCTTTTCATATCATTTCCCTGCTTTCTGAAAAATTAACTATCTAACAAAAAGATAAAATTGCTCGCCCCACACTAGACTCTACCTAAAACACAAAAAACATCCCCTTATTGTAAGGGGATGCGGGTATGATTAGATTTAATTACTAACACAAAGTAAATATCGTCTAGTCTTCCACACCTCCTATCCTCGTAGGTTTTTGGCGCAAAGAAAAAGGCAGGTTTCCTGGCTCATGTTCATCGCTCCCTACGTCTTCCCATCCAGTTGGACAGTGACATTCGATAGGTTGCTCCCATTTACAGTGGCGGGACCGCGTTGGTTTTTAACCAACTTCCCTTTTAAGCAAAAAGTCTATCTACTGACTTTTTTGCACCTTTTCCAAAATATTATTTTTTGTTTAAATCTATTATCATATAAAAAAAATCATTTGTATATATATTTTTTTCTATCCCTTATAGGCCTTTACCGGTAAATAAATTTCATAATGAAGATCGCCTATAGCGTTAGTCAATTTATTCTCTTCTTTAAAGATTTCCAGGCTTAATGCAGAATAGTCCCTTTCATACCCATATTCCGCCATCCAAACAGACAGTTTCTGGTATGTTTTTTCAATGTCCTCATGACTGCCTTTATGGACAGTGAATACATAGTTTTTCCTAGGGATGGTAAAGCCAACCATGCCCTCTGGGATCTCATCAATTTTTTCAACTGGCTTTGTGACATAATAGGTAACCTCCGTTTCCCTGCTATGAAACGGTGCAATTAAAAACGGTTCTTTCGTCTGATAGGAAACTTCTTCCATCCGCTCCATCATTTTTTCAAATAAATTAGGGATTATTCCTAACTCAGAATATGTACCATTCCATGAAATACCAACCACTTTTATTTCATCTCTCTCAACCACTTGGATATCCAAGCAAATCCCCCCCTTTTTCTATCATCATATTTATATTATTCTAATAATATCCCTCAAATTCCTGCTAATATTATTCGACGAAATAAGAGAAATTTCTATTTTCAAATAATTTTACACAACTAATGAAGGTATTCCCAAGAAGCGGATACCTTCATTTCGTTATTTTAATATACTTTGTGGTATATCAAAGACATTCCATAAGAAGGTGGCATAGATTGCTGAAAGAATCCATGCTAAAAGAGGCTTCTTATAATGCACAGCTAGTACACAAAACATGACAAAACTAAAAAAAGTTGACCATCCCAAATTCCAGCCATTTTTGTGAACCATCGATCCTATTTTCAGATCAATGAATTCATTGATCGTATAAATCAATGTCCATACCAGAATATGTATGATCTTTTTCCATGTTGCCTTGGGCATATGACCTAGGAAGATACTAATCGTAACAGGATATTTTATTAACATGATCAGGATGGCAATGTGCGTGTGTGTTGCCCAGTTTTTTTCGTTTCCCACAGGAACATATTCCCACATACTGTGCTTAAAAAATAAAAATTGATAGACGAGATCTCCCACCATTAAGAACAGGAAAGTAGGGTAAAAGGAATGCCAATTTTTCCAATCCCCCCATTTTAGTCCAGAAAAAATAAAAATGGCTCCATAGATAAGATTCAGACTCACTAGCAGTCTCCTTCACATTCTTCTTACCTTCATTATTTCCATTTAACTGTAAATTATTTACATATACATTTAGAAAAATCGCCGTTCTTCCAAAAATATGTAGTAATGGCCTGAGGAATTTTTATTTTTCTCCACAAAAAAAACAAACCCCATTACAGGGTCTGTTTTTTTGGCAGGTCTTATGCTTTTCGAACGTTAACCGCTTGCGGTCCACGTTGTCCATTTTCAATATCAAATGTGACCTCTTGACCTTCATCTAAGGTTTTATATCCTTCGCCTTGAATCGCTGAGAAATGAACGAATACGTCATCTCCACCTTCACGCTCAATGAATCCAAACCCTTTTTCACCGTTAAACCATTTTACCTTACCATGTTCCATTTCTTTGTAGCCTCCTAGCATGTAACAATTACATGATTTTGCAAAATATACTTGCCCAATTATTTTTACCCATAAATTATCGTCATATACCAAAAAAAAGCTAAAAAGTAATTTTTTTATCTATGAAGAACCCATTTATGAATTGCTTGGGCCACGCCATCCTCTTCATTTGTTCCTGTAACCCAGTCCGCTGCCTCTTTTACTACATCCTGTGCATTCCCCATGGCTACACCAAGACCTGCTTCTTTAATCATCATTAAATCATTGCGGCTGTCGCCACAAGCCATGACATGTCTCATTTCAATTCCGAGACGGCTGCAGACAATACCCAGGCCTTTCGCTTTATTAATTCCAAACGGATTGACCTCAATATTCTTTAAGGTGGAATTACTTATCTCGAATTCGCCCTTTGCCTCCAATTCCTTTAGAATAAGCTCCCTTGTAGCATCATCATCAATATTGAAGCCAAATTTTAACCATTCCATTGTATGTATGTCCTCGGGCATTTCATCGTGCCAATTCCGTTCCGTGCTGATCGCCCAAAACTTTGTTTTATGCTGTTTTGTTAGTTCCCACATCCATGCAATTGATTCTGCTTTCACTAAATTCCTTTCGACCAGCTCCCGTTTTTCATCCCAGATTTCACTGCCATTAACGGTCACCAAATACGATGTCAGTTCTAGCGCATCTGCATGTTCTCGACTTGTTTTTAATGACCGACCTGTACTTAGAACCACATAGATTCCCTTCTCCTGAGCCGCTTTAATTGCCTGCCGATTCGCTACTGATATCTCACCCTTGTTGTTTAAAAGAGTACCATCCATATCTAGTGCTACTAATTTAATGTCACTATCGTTTTTAACATTCTCCATATGTAGTAAATAACTCCTTCCTCTTGTTTACTTCCTTTAGCGTACACTTTTGTTTTCTATTTTTCAAAGATTCAACCCTTGATGATTTACATAATATTTTTATGTTTAACAATCAAAAAAAGAATCCTGCATCATTTTAACAGGATCCAGCTGTATGTGATACGAAAGTAAAAATTTCGACTTTGAGAATGGCCAGCTTCAGGCGCCTTGCGCTTTTCTTAGGTTATTGCCGCCTAAAATTGAGCTCGGTGAAGATTAGCAAAAATACCGTCCTGTTCAATTAATTCATCATGACGGCCTTCTTCGGCAATTCCCTCTTCTGTTACAACCACAATCCGGTCGGCATTACGGATGGTTGCCAGCCTGTGGGCAATAATGAGGGTGGTTCTATTTTGCGCAAGCTCTGTCAAGGCCTCTTGAATCACCATTTCTGTTTCTGTATCAAGTGCTGAAGTGGCTTCGTCCAGAATCAAGATAGGCGGATTTTTTAAAAACATACGGGCAATTGCAATACGCTGTTTTTGACCGCCGGAAAGCTTTAATCCTCGTTCGCCAATCTGTGTCTCGTACCCATCCGGCAATGACGCAATAAACTTTTCTAGGTGTGCACGGCGTGCCGCCTCAGTAATTTCCGCATCGGTTGCATGCTGTTTCCCGTAAGCAATATTTTCACGGAGTGTCCCGGTAAATAGAAATACATCCTGTTGTACAATCCCAATTTGAGAACGCAACGATTTTTTTGTCATGTTGCGGATATCTAGACCATCAATATAAATGCCACCTTCATTGACATCATAAAATCGCGGAATCAAGGAGCAAATCGTTGTTTTACCCGCTCCTGACGGCCCAACAAAGGCTACAGTCTCACCTGAGCGAATGGTTAAATTAATATTTTCTAGGACTGATTTGTGCCGATCGTAACGGAAGGAAACCTCTTTAAATAGAATATTGCCTTTAAGTGTTTCCACCTCAACCGCATCCTCTGTATCCTTTACTTCCGGTTCCGAATCAATCAATTCAATAAAACGTTTAAAACCCGCCATTCCTTTCGGATACAACTCCATTATGGCACTGATTTTATCAATTGGTTTAAAGAGGACATTGACATAGAGGATAAAGCCTACTAATTCCCCGTACGTAAGTTGTCCCGAAAAGCTTAGCCAGGCACCATAGACAAGAACGATAATCGTAATAAGCCTTGTCATCATATAAATCCCTGAAAGGCTGTACGACATGACACGATAGCCGCCTAACTTAGCCCCGCGATAGCGTTGATTATTCTGTTTAAACCTAGCAATCTCAAACTCTTCATTCGTAAATGATTGCACAACACGGCTACCGGAAACACTATCCTCAACGCGTGCGTTGACGTCCGCAATGCTTGAATACATTTGACTCCATGCCTTGTTCATTTTTAAATTACAAACCACAACCAAGAGCATCAAAAAGGGAAGAATGATCACGGCTACAAGTGTCAATTTCACATTAATCGTCATCATGATCCAGAAGGCGCCAATAAACGTCATCAATGCTATAAAGACATCCTCCGGTCCATGGTGGGCAAGTTCCCCTAAGTCGAACAAATCATTGGTAATTCTACTCATGATATGACCTGTTTTCGTATTGTCGAAAAAACGAAATGATTGCTTCTGAACATGCTCAAACAATTCTTGCCGCATATCGGTTTCAATATTAATTCCGAGCTTATGCCCCCAATAATTCACAATATATTGCAGGAATGTACTTATTAAATAAACAAGGAAAAGGCCAGTACTCACGGTAACGATCGTTTTCCAATCACCCCCGGGGAGCAAATCATCAATAAACCATCCAACCGCAAGCGGGAAGGCTAATTCAAGGATGGCAACAACCACAGCACTGCTGAAATCCAATAGGAACAGCCGTTTATGCGGCCGATAATATGAAAAAAAACGTTGAATCATAGATAATCTCCTTTTTTCTTAAATAGCAATACTAGGATTATATGAGTAAAATATGTACAATTTCAAGTATTATGAAGGTTTGGCACAAAAAAACACTTGGCAGCATATGCCCCAAGTGCTCCTTTATCTTAATGGTGATGATGGTGTGCGCCTTTTGCAGGATTGGTAATCAACCATTCTTCCTTTGGTACATGGAAAAATTGAATCCAGATATCCTCTAGGTATTCATTATTTTTCTCAAGAATAAAGTCAAGTTCCTTATCCGTTTGAACCACTACATCATTTTCTGTTGGCTTATCAAGCATCAAATCATAGTGTGCATGATCCCCGTGAACGCTGGTGACGTAAACACGGAACAGTTTATCCTGTGCCTCTTCTTGTTCTAACATTTTTTTCAATGCTTTTGCAGCATTGCGATTAATTTTCACCTTCATTTTAAGATCTCCTCTATTATGTATTCCCCAATATTATCCCACTATTATCTTAAAATAGACAGTTTCAAGCGATAATACCGGCAATACCTTGAATATTCTTATTTTTTTTTCGGATTATTTCTCCTTTTTGTCTTGACCAATTGATAACCGATAAAGGCGACATATAGGGGTATAGCCACATAAATAAAATAGGGGAATCGGTGTTGTTCTTTCTTGAAAACAATGTATATGGCATATCCTAAAAACAGGGTAATGATTATTCCGTATTTCGGCAACGGAATATCCTTTAAACTAGGGATTTTTATCGTACTTACCATCAAATAGCAAAGCAAAAAGAAGGCAATGACAAAAATAAAGCCAGCCATTTTACCATGGAACAGTGTTAACAGGGTTAACACTCCGCCCGCAGCCGTAATCGGAACACCTGTAAAATACTTTAAAGAAGATTTCACCGCATTGATGTTGAATCTGGCCAAGCGGTATGCCCCGAATAAAGGAAATAGACCTGCCACCGCCATCCCCAACACGCCAAAGGATGAAAAGTAGGAATAATAGGCCATCATCGCCGGTGCAACACCGAATGTAACAATGTCTGCTAAGGAGTCAAGTTCCTTCCCTAAATCACTTTCCACTCGGAGCATTCTGGCAATTCGGCCATCCATACTATCAAGCATCATCCCGATTAATATCAAGATTGCTGCATTCTTGTAATCCCCTTGTGCCGAATACATAACCGATAAAAATCCAAAAAAAAGATTAGCTAAAGTAAATAAATTTGGAATACTGTTTCTAATAATAAAGACCACTCCACTTTTCAATTACCGGGCGTTAATAATCAAACTAATTATATGCCCGCTCTTTTATATTTCTGTTGATACCGCTTTTCTTGGTAATATTGAAAAAACCATATCGCCGTTGTTAACCAAAACCCGCTTGCAAGATATCCCCCCATTATATCACTGGGAAAATGGACACCAAGGTAAATCCGACTAATCCCAATAGCGAGAATCATAAAACTGCTGCAAACGATTAGGACACTTCGCCCCCATTGACTCGGAATATGACGCCATAGTAAAAATGTGAGAATTACAAATACCGTGAAGGCATTCATGGCATGTCCACTTGGATAGCTGTATCCTGAAATATCAATCAAACGATGAAAATCAGGGCGTACCCGTTTAAAAATATGCTTTAAAATACCGTTTAAAACAGCTGAACCAATAATTACAGACATAAATAGAATAAGTTCCGAACGGTGATGTAATACTTTATATAGAAAAAATACAAATAAGATAATCAGGACTGACACAAATGGCGCCGATCCAATGAAGGTAAAAAACTCCATAACCTTTGTTAAAACAGGTGTCTCTTGTCCTTGAATAAAGGCAATCACACGATTATCAAAATGGATAATTTTTTTGTCGCTAATCAATAAGGATACTAGACTAAAACCAATAACACAAATTGTACTGATGAAGAAAGCAATGATAAGATTCGATTTTAAATTCATACTACGTCCTCTATATTTTATTCTTCATGCACACTTTAGAAGTATTTTTAGGAAAAACAAACACCCTTTGACCAAAATAATTTAATAAAGTGTACATTCCCGTTCCGACCAAAACTGCAAAATCTATTATCACCTTGTCATTAAACAGCCCATTCGCATGAAACAGCCATACCACAAGTCGTTCACCTACTTGATAGGAAATAAAATAACAGCACACAATGACAATTACAAAACGAATGGCACTCGTTGACACAGAATTTTGGCTCTGAAAGGTAAATTTCCGATTTAAGAAATAACTTACAATGGCCCCGACTGAATTCCCAAGAAAAGTGGACATCCAATACGTGAGGCCTAATGCATGTAAAAATAAATACATAAAAGATAAGCCAACTATCGTATTTACGATTCCTACTATAATAAAACGAACAAATGAATATCTCATTCCATCACCTGTAAACCGTAAGAGCGGTCAATGATTTCAACTTTCATTATTGTACCCTAAAAGTTAACAAATAGAAATGGTTTTAAGCGGGCCAAAGCAAGTAGCATTGCCCGTTAATCCCAACGTCCTTTTCACAAGACTTTTTCAATCTTTTTTTGTGGATGATCCTTTGAAAAAAACCAACCTGCAGCCGCAATCCCCACTAAAACTAGATAAAAACTTACCTTCCATTCTGTTGAATGGGCAAAATCTTCACTAAGAATCGCTAATGACGGATGTGAGAGGGTGTAAACAGCAAGTTTAACACCGACCCAGCCAACAATTGTAAAGGCCGCGATTTCAAGACCAGGCCTTTTCTCCAGCAGCTTCACAAACTGGTTGGCAGCAAAACGCATGATGATCAATCCGATAATACCTCCGGCAAAGATCACTAAGAACTTACCACCGTCAAGCCCCCCAATATTGGGAAGTTTTGTGTCTGGAAGAACCACTGCCATCGCAACCGCTGCAAGAATAGAATCAACGGCGAAAGCAATATCCGCTATTTCTACCTTGAATACAGTCGTCCAAAATCCTCCAGCCTTACGTAATACCTTCTCCTCTTTTTTGCCTGTTTTCCCTCTCATGACTTTCCGGAAAATATGATTACCTGCCATGAATAATAAATATAACGCCCCAATTGCTTGAACCTGCCAGACATCAACAAGAAATGAAATCACAAATAATGACGCAAAGCGGAAGACAAATGCCCCAGCAAGACCATAGAACAATGCTTTTTTCCGCTCTTCTTCAGGTAAATGTTTCACCATAATGGCGAGAACCAAGGCATTATCCGCTGCCAACAAACCCTCCAAAGCCACCAAAATCAATAATACCCATCCATATTCCAGTAAAAGAGTCAAATCCATCTTTCATTCCCCCAATATGATCTTCATTTTCAACAAATACTCCCTCATGCCATAAAAATAGGCCTTTACTTAGATACAGTAAAGGCCTAAAAAAACACAAAAAGACCATTACAGTAAAGTAAAGGTCTTGCTAACAACGTCCATGTTGCCAATAAAGCCGGAGAAATGAATCCTCGAAATGACGACTTTATTGTAGCAGCTACTCCCCTTTAAAAAGGAAATATTTAATTACTAATAATATATGATACTTTTAATCATGTGTCAATCTGTATAAATTTTACAACCAAAGAGAAAATAACGTGGAGAAACCCTGATACACATATTTTATTTACCAGGAGGACTTCGCTTTATGCAAGAAAAACCATGGAAATCGGTTGGAACGTCCGAACAGAGAATTGATGCGGTCGAAAAAGCAGCAGGAACGGTGAGATACCTGGGGGATTTCTCAACCCCGGGCTTAGCCCATGCGAAATTAGTAACCAGCACACATGCCCATGCAAAAATTAACCACATCGATCTTACTGAAGCATGGAAAGTACCGGGAGTCCGTGCCATCGTGACCGGCAACACGTTCCCTTATCATATCGGACCCATTCTTGCAGATCGGCCCCCGTTAGCTTACGAAAAAGTACGGTATTATGGGGAACCGGTGGCCATTGTTGTGGCGGACCATGAATACCAGGCTAAAAAGGCTTCTCAGCAAGTAAAAGTTGACTATACCCCATTACCGGTGGTTAATTCTGCTCGAGAGGCTTTCAAAAACGATGCACCGTTAATTCATGAAAATTCCGGTCAATATATAAAGATTATTAGCAATGTCTACCCTGTTCAAGGGACGAATATTGGCAGTCATATCAAAATTCGCAAGGGAGATTTTATTAAGACCTGGGAAAAATGCGACTCCAAAATAAGCGCAAGCTATTCCTTTAATTTATCTGACCATGCAGCATTAGAAACCCGTGGTACAAGAGTAGAAATAAATCCGGCCGGTAAGGTCGTTGTTCACTCAACTACCCAGTCCCCATTCACGATTAAAAAGGTGTTAAATCAATTTTTTAATATCGATGTAGGAAATATCATCGTCCATACACCTTTGATTGGCGGTGCATTTGGCGGAAAAGGCACGGTTCAGCTAGAACCGCTTGCGTACTTAGCATCAAAAGCGATTGGCGGGAAAATGGTGAAATTGGAATATGAACGTGAGGAAGATTTAATCACGGCGCCATGTCACATCGGGCTTGAGGCTACTATTTCTCTTGGTACGAATAAAGAAGGAAAAATAATGGCGGGTCAATATACCTTCTTGATTGACTCCGGTGCATATACAGATCAAGCTGCCGGGATTACCCGTGCAATGGCACTCGATTGTACAGGCCCGTATGATGTACCGAACGTTTGGTGCGATTCTTATTGTATGTATACGAACCATCCTTTTGCCACGTCATTCCGGGGATACGCCCACCCGGAACTCACCTTTGCAGTTGAGCGGACGATGGATCAGCTGGCGCAACAATTAAACATGGATCCGACGGAGCTACGAAAAATAAATGCCATTAAACCCGGTAACACCTCTCCTACCCAGACAGTACTTAACGCTAATAATATTGGTGATGTCGATAAATGCATAGAACGAGCTAAAGAGCTGATTAAATGGGATGAAGGACAACGGATTGAAATCTCCAAAAATAAAATAAAGGCTAAGGGCATTAGTACATTTTGGAAGACATCGACAACATCGACAAACGCACAATCAGGAGCTGTTATTAAGTTTGAGGCAGATGGCAGCGTGAATTTGAATTGTGCTGCCATTGAATTAGGCCAAGGAACCAAAACCGTTTTAGCCCAATTAGTTGCGGAACGATTAAAAATGGATATTAAAAAAGTCCATGTCACAATGGAAGTAAATTCACAGTATGACCCCCATCAATGGCGGACCGTTGCCAGCAGTACAACATTTCTAGCTGGAAGAGCCGTCATGGCGGCGGCAGATGATGCTATCTCTCAATTAAAACGAACTGCCTCCATCGCTATGCAATGTTCAATGGAAGATTTGGAGGTTGGCGGTGGCCGGGTATACCTTAAACCAAGCCCTGAATACGGAATCAACATTGAAGATTTAGCTTTGGGATATAAGTATCCAAATGGCCATGCAGTGGAGGGACAGGTTGTCGGCCATGGAAAATATATTCAGCGTCATTTAACCCCGATGGATAAAGAAACAGGATTTGGAAAACCTGGGCCATGGTGGTCCGTTGGAACCCAAGCGGTAGAAATCGAATATGACACAAACGATTGTACCTATAAACTATTGAAAGCGGTAACAGTTCTTGATGGCGGAACGATCATTAACCCGGCGATGGCCACCCAGCAAATGCGTGGCGGCATGTATTTAGGACTTAGCTTTGCCAGTAGAGAAGCTTTAATTTTTGATGAAACCGGAAAAGTTCTAAATCCACAACTAAGAACCTATCAAATGATGCGGTTTGGAGAACAACCGGTAGAGTATTTAGTAGATTTTATTGAATCCCCTTCCGCTGATGGACCATACGGGGCACGAGGCATTGGTGAATACGGTGTCATTGGAATGGCTGGCGCCCTGGCAAATAGCCTTTCCACAGCGGCACAGGTAGAGTTAAATCATTTACCACTTATCCCGGAATTAATCTGGAAGACACGGAAGGAGACCCAAAATGATTCCGTTTGACTTTGAATACTATAAACCAGAGACCATACCCGAAGCGATTCAAACGTATCAAGAGCTTCGCAATCAAGGAAAAAAGGTGATCTACTATAGCGGTGGGACCGAATTTATTACTTTTTCCCGCATCAATCAAATGGCAGCAGATGCCATTATCGATATTAAGGGGATCCGTGAGTGTCATGTATTGGAACAGCAGGGTGATCAATTTGTCATCGGTTCTGCTGTTTCATTGAATAAAATTACAGAATCCTCAATATTTCCGTTACTGGGGCAAACGGTTAAACAGATCGCAGATCATACTTCAAGGAACAAGATTACCATTGGAGGAAATATTAACAGCCGATTAATTTATCGGGAAGGTATTTTACCACTTCTTTTATCGGATGCAAAAGTAAAACTGGCAAGGAGTGAGGGTGAGCTGGTTCTCCCATTAACAAATATACTTGATAAGGAGCTAAAAATCGGTAGCGGGGAATTCCTTGTGCAAATTTTGGTAAAAAAAAGCTATGGGTCTCTCCCCTTTGCCAGCTTAAAAAAAACCAAAATCACGAAGGTTAGTTATCCTGTCGTTTCGATTGCAGCGCTCGTGAAGGATCAGAGAATCCGAACCGCTTTTAGCGGAGTATGTGAATATCCATTCAGATCCGACCAAGTAGAAGCAGCATTAAATGAAACATCCCTCTCCATGGCAGAAAAGATTAATAAGGCAGTTAGTTTACTGCCAGCGCAGATTATTGATGACATACAGGCATCCCGCGAATACCGTACATTTGTTTTAAAAAATGCTTTACATGAAATAATGGATTCCTTGGAGGTGGCACCGGCATGATCCAAAATAGTTTAGCCAAAACGGTTGTCAAATTGCATGTAAACGGGGAAACACATGAGGTAATGGTTCGATCGGCTGATACCCTTTTACATACGTTGCGTGAGCAACTGGGTTTAACTGGGGCAAAGCGAGCCTGTGAAAATGGGGATTGTGGGGCATGTACCGTATTAATCAATGGGGAAACTATGCATTCCTGCCTATCCCTTGCCATCGAAACCATTAACCAGCCCATTACCACCATTGAAAGTCTTATGGATTCACCAATTCAAAGGATATTTGTCGAAAAATGGGCTATTCAATGTGGTTTTTGTACCCCCGGTTTTATCTTAAATTGCCATGCCCTGGCAAAGAAGCATCCCAATGCAGATGAAGAGGTCATAGAGGAATGGATGCAATCCAATCTCTGCCGCTGTACGGGTTATCAAGAAATAAAAGATGCCGTAAAAGCGGCTGTTCAAGCAGAGAAACAAGCATAAAAAAAACCCAGCTTCCATTTGAAAGCTGGGTTCGTCAAGGCTTTACCCTTTTTTAAAGCTATAATTTCCCTCATTAAGTGACTCAATCAAACTAAGTGTCTGAGCTGCTTGCTCAATTTGCTGCTGGACTTGTTCTAATTGCTGCTGCTGAGCAGTGGTTGCCTGGGTCACCGCCATTCCTTGCAATTGGTTTAGCTGTTGAACAGCCTGTTGCAGCTGTTGCCCCGCCTGCTGCATTGCCTGCGGATTGGACATCGAAGCATTTTGCTGGATCATTTGCTCAGCCTGCTGCATCGTCTGTAGTGCTTGCTGTTTTTGAGTTTGAAATTGCTGCTCCATCATTGCCTGATTTTGATTCAGCTGCTGCTGTTGTTGCTGTATTTGTTGTTGTTGAAAGCTTTGAGACTGATTTTGCTGCTTATTTTGTTTTTTCATGAACAACCCTCCATTTATATACCGTTTCCTTTAGTTTCTATTGATTCTATCTTTTTATCCAAATAAAACGCAAAGGATGTGCAACCATTTGGAGAAACAGAAAAAGAAAAAGTCTCATTTTCCTTTTCGTCTAAATGTACTTTTCTTTAGTGTATTTCTATTATTTTCGATATTAATTCTTCGACTGGGCTTCGTTCAAATTGTTTATGGAGAAAATTTCAAGCGGGATTTGGAAAGAAAGGAGGATTTTACCGTTAGCCACCCTGTCCCTCGCGGAAAACTATTCGACCGTGATTTTCGTGTCATCGTCGATAACGCTCCAAAAAGTGCCATTACTTTTACAAATGAAGGTTTTAGTCAACAAGAAATGCTTGAAACTGCAAAGAAATTAGCTCAGTTGATAGAAAAGAAAACCGATAAGGTCACAGATAGAGACAAGCGGGATTTTTGGATGTTAAAGAATCAGGTACGTGCTGATAGTAAAATCACTAAAATGGAAAGGGGCTTATATGAGGCCAAAAAAATAACCGATAAAGAAATCTATCAATTAAAATTAGGTCGCATCACGGAGGAAGATTTGAAAGAATTAACGGATGAAGACCTTGAAGTACTAGCGATTTTTCGTGAATTTACCAGCGGATATAAATTCACCTCGCAAATGGTAAAAAACGAAGCGGTTACCGAAAAGGAATTTGCAGTGGTTAGCGAAAATCTTCATTCTCTTCCAGGGATCGAAACAACCACGGATTGGGATCGTACCTATGCCTTTAACCATACACTAAGATCTGTTTTGGGAAAAGTGACCAACTCCGGTGATGGTCTGCCTGCAGATCAATTAGATTATTTTTTGGCAAGGGGCTATAGCCACAATGACCGAATAGGGAAAAGTCAGTTAGAAATGCAGTATGAGGATGTCCTTCATGGCTATAAATCCAAGGTGAAAAATATTACCGATAAAACAGGCAGTGTCATTGACACCCAATCTGTTTTAACAGGGAAGAAGGGGAAAGATCTTGTTTTAACAATTGATATGGACTTACAAATGGCCATCGATAAGGTGGTTGAAGAGGAACTTTGGGCGGCTAAGAAAGCACCCGGCACCTATTTATCCGACCGGGCCTATGTCGTTTTAATGGATCCTTGGACTGGGGATGTCTTAACAATGTCCGGTAAAAAAATGGTTAAAAATCAAGAAACCGGTAAAGTAGAAATGGTTGATGATGCACTAGGTACTTTTACCACTACCTATAGTGTTGGCTCAACGGTAAAAGGGGCGACGATTTTAACCGGCTATAAAACAGGGGCCATTTCACCCGGGACCACTTTTGATGATTCCGGTATCAAGATTAAAGATACGCCCATCAAAAAATCCTATGCCTATTTAGGAAGATTAAATGAAATTGAAGCCTTAAAAAAATCTTCAAATGTCTATATGTTCCATACTGCAATTCATATTGGCAAAGGACATTATGAATACGATAAACCCTTAAATTTCATGAACAGAATGGCGTTCGAAACCATTAGAAACTCCTTCGCCTCGTTTGGGTTGGGAACTCGAACCGGCATTGATTTGCCAAATGAACAAACGGGATTTAAAGGGCAAAGCAGGCTTCCTGGGTATTTACTTGACCTAGTGATTGGCCAATATGATACATATTCCGCCATGCAGTTGGCACAATACATTTCCACTATTGCCAATGGTGGCTACCGTATGCAGGCCCATGTGGTGAAACAAATTCGGGAACCTGCGAATGAAAAGGATGAGCTCGGACCCATTCTTCAAGAAGTCAATCCAACCGTCCTAAATACGATTGATGTAAAAAGGGAATGGATGAATCGTGTCAAATTAGGTTTCAAAAAGGTGATGCAGTCCCCAGGAGGCACAGCCTATAAATTTTTCGCAGATGCCCCGTATTCACCTGCCGGAAAAACCGGAACTGCCGAAGCCTTTTATGATGGGCCTTTAAGAGGGAATTACGGGAAAGTGCCTCCGCCCGTTATGAACCTTAGCCTAGTCAGCTACGCCCCTAGCACACGTCCGGAAATAGCCATGGCTGTATTAGTGCCATGGGCTTACGAAGGAAAGGAAGACAATCGTGTTAGCCTAAAAATTGGACGAAGAGTTTTAGACACATACTTCCAAATGAAGAGAAAATGAGGGAAAGAGAAAAACGCCAATGGACTCATCCTGGCGTTTTTCCTTTCTCCTTTAGCACCGATTTCACTGCCTTCTCAATTTCGATATAGCTTGTGCAGCGACAAATATTTGATTCAAGCCATTCTTTAATGGTTTCATCATCGGCGTCCGGATGCTGCTCAATTAACGAGTGGCAATTCATAATGAAGCCTGGTGTACAATAGCCACATTGAAAGGCGAAGTTCTCTATAAATGCTCGTTGGATAGGAGAATCGACCAGTCCCTCTATTGTTGTCACGTTCTTCCCAACAGCTTCCACCGCTAGCATCAAACAGGATTTCATCGGCCAGCCATCGACATTAACTGTGCATGCACCGCAGTCACCATTTAAACACCCTGGCTTCGCCCCAGTTAGACCAAGCTTCCCTCTTAGCGCATATAAAAGAGTGTCCGCGGATCTGACGGTAACTATCCGACTTTCTTCATTTATCTTTAACGTAATCGTGGAGGATTTCAAATTCTCAGCCCCTTTCCCCTTACAAAATTTGAAATCTTACCCTCTATCAAGAGCTGCCAGCATATCAAAAAGCAAATTCCGTAATACAAATAGACGATATTCACTAGACCCCTCAACATCATCTAAAATTGGCTGCGGTAATACAGCCAATGCCCCCTCCACCCTCACTTCTTTCGATTGCCCTTGATTATTTAATGCCGATTCAACCTCTCTAGAGCGAAACGGAAATGGGCACAGCCCGCTTATACCCACACGAATCTGTTGATCCATTTTTAAAGCAGCAATGGTAATCAAGGGATAGCCAGTATCCCACTGCTGGCGTCGTTTGACACTAAAAAACGGGGCTCTGATAAACCGATTTTCGGTTGCAATTTGAATCAGAAATTCGCCTGGTTCCAATACTAACTCTCCATTAAATATTTCATTAATCAGAACAATTTTCTTCCCATTTGGTCCAATCAATAATACTTGGCTATCTGCAAGTAGAAAGGGCAGAACCGTTTCCCGGTAAAAAATTCGTGCACAAATATTCCCGCCCAAGGTAATTTTTCTGCGCGCCGTATGATCGGCAACTCCGCTGGCAATTCTTGTTAATAACGGGAATAGATTCGCTTCCTCAATGGTTGTAAGGGAAAGCGTACTGCCAAGAAACAGGTGATCCCCACTTCCCTGCATAACACCGCAATCAGCAATATTTTTAATATCAATCACAGCTTCAGTAGTAGCTAAATCAATTCTTCCAAGTGTGATTAATTCTGTTCCACCCGAAAAAATAAACGGCCGTTTGCCCTCTTGCTCTAAATATTGTAATAATCCAACGGCCTCTTGCAACGTATCCGGCCGATAATAATCAAAATCGAATGGCAGCATTACCGAGCCGCCTCCTTTGCCTTCCAAATTAACTCTGGAATTAATGGCAAATGGTGGAGCGAAACACCCGCTGCGGTCGACAAGGCATTTCCAAGTGCTCCGGGCATCCCCATCAATCCATGTTCCCCAACACCACGGGCTCCATAAGGACCATCAATCTGCGGGGTTTCTACAAATCCCACCACGTATTCAGGATTCTCTCCATACCGCAGCGGCCGGTAAGTACGGAGCTGTGGATTCATAACCCGGCCAAGCTCATCAAAATAAAACGTTTCCCTGCCTGCGAATGCGAGGCCCATGCTCATTGCGCCCATAACCTGACCGAGAGCTGCTTTTTCGTTCATCACTTTGCCAATATCAACGACCGTACAGGCTTTAACTAGCCGGTAGGTATAATCCCTCCGGTCAAACTCAATTTCAACCCCGTAGGCCGCGACCGTCCATTCCGGGCCTGGTTTTCCTGCACCTGTTTCAGGATCCAAATGGGTAAGATGACGCAAAATATAACTTCCGCTTCCGATAATTTGCCCGCCAATCGTTTGCCCATTTGGATACTTATAGCCACTGGCAAGTTCTTTAAAATCAAGGCCGATGGATGGATCATCCCGTAAAAAAACACGGCTGTTCGCCACTTCCAGATCTTCCTTAGGCGCTCTTAAAACGCAGGCTGCAATTTCCTTTAACTGATGAATCACGTCCTCTGCCGCCCGTAACACAGCCCTTCCTCCCATGAAGGTACCTCTGCTTGCCACTGTTTTCCAATGCTCTGGAGTTGTTTGGGTATCCACTTCCATCCTTACATGTATATGATCTACATCCATTTTCAAGCGTTCGGCTAGAATTTGTGCAAGGACCGTTTTGGTTCCGGTACCAATTTCAATGACCCCGGACATGAGGTTAATCGTTCCATCACGATTAAAGGTCAAAATGACGCCAGATGGGGCATCCGTGTCAATCGTCGACGTTTTCCAGCTGCAGCTGACACCTTTTACTCGAATATATCGATTATTTAACTCCTTTACAGCCCCCTCATCCCAATGGATCAGGTCTCGAACCTTTTCAATACATTTCCTCAGATTACCGACATTACTATTATTTAACAAAACCCTTGTCGGTGTGGTATTGCCCGGCATAATCGCATTAATATACCTAAGCTGAAGCGGATCAATCGTTAATTTTTGCGCTAATAAATCCATTGTCCGTTCAATCGCAAATGAAAGCTCTGAATGACTAAAGCCCCTGAATGGTGATGCATAGGGATGATTCGTGTACATACAGTACGAATCACACCAAACATTTTCTATATTGTATGGCCCTGTACAATCAACGGCACCTGACCTTGTGACATCAATCGCTTTATCGGAATAAGCTCCGCCATCCCACAAATAGCGGATTTCTGCCACCTGAATTTTTCCATTTCTCAAAGCCCCTAACTTAACAACTGCATCTAAACCAATATGACACGGCGAGGTAATAATATCTTCTTCTCTAGGATTCAAAATTTTCACAGGTTTTCCACCGACCGCTTTGGATGCCAAATAGGCAAGTACCTCCAGCTGGACCGCGGCCTTACCGCCGTATGCTCCGCCAACAAGCGGAGTTGTAACGGTAATTTTCCCCAGATCCTCCCCGAAATAATCAGCGATCAGCCTTTTAACCATAAAGGGCGCCTGCGAAGACGTCATAATCATGATCTTTCCATCCGGCATAATCTCCGCTGTCGCACAACGGGTTTCCATTGCCGCATGATCTGAGGGGGCAAAGGAGAAACTGGCTTCCACAACTGTTTCACTAGCCGCCCATCCCTTTTCCGTATCACCCTTACGAATTTTAATATGTGTGGCGATATTGGTGCCAGGCACCGGTTGTGAATCGTCTTCCTTTTTATATTCACCCAAGTGCTCGTGCACTAAGGGTGCGCCACTTTGGAACGCCTGGGTTGGTGAGTTGACAACCGGCAGCAATTCATATTGAACCTCAATAAGGTCAGCGGCCTTCTTTGCTTGCACTGGTGTATCCGCTACAACAAGGGCAACAGGTTCACCATGGTAGCGAACCTTATCAACAGCAAGCGGCGGACGGTCCCGTATTGCCTCACCCGTAAGTGGAAAACGTTCTCCGGCAAGGATTGCCCTTACACCAGGAACCTGCCAAGCCTCTGACAGATTCATGCTGATAATTTTCGCATGTCCATAGGGGCTGATGACCATTTTTCCTGACAGCATCGGAACCGTATGGTAGTCATGGGTATACTTGGCGCGTCCCGTCACCTTATCTAATGCATCTTTGCGGATGACACTTTTCCCGATAACCTCCACCTTCATCCCTCCTTATCTATAGGAATGGCCAATTTTTCAATAAAAACTGGTAATCTTCTTCCGTATCCACATCAAAAAAATAAACATCCGTATTCAATTTTATTTGCTTTCCCAAACAGCCACTGCGAAGCAAACTTCTAGCCCCCTGATCCCCTTCTAATTCCTTTATTCTTGGAAAAAGACTATTCGCTAATAGAACGGGTGGTTTCATCACGCCATGATGCGAAAAGGCAACAAACTGCTCAGATTCATGGTATTCATCTATTAATTGATTAATCATTTTCGTTGTCACAAACGGCTGGTCAGCTAGCAAAACGACAATACCAGCTGCCCCCGTTTCCGCAGCTGCCATCACCCCTACTCTCAGCGAGGCGCTCTGACCCTTATCCGCTTCCTTACATTCTATAATTCTCAAACCTTCACTATTTGAAAAAGGAGCTAACCATTCTAGCGGATCTCCCTGCCGTGTAATAACAAATGTAACATCTAACTTGGATTCCAATGCCTCCCTTAAGGCGATGCCCCCCAACAGCCGATTCCCTAACCGCAAGTTTACCTTTGGACGGCCCAATCTGCTGCTCCTCCCTGCAGCGAGATAAATACCGACTAATCCGGAATGGTCCATAACAGCTCCACCCGTTCATGCACAGGTCTTCTCCACACTTCTACCATTTCCGCGACCACACTGACAGCAATTTCAGCTGGCCCTTTAGCTCCAATCGCTGCACCCATTGGCGAGTGAATCCATTTTGGAACAATTTCACCTTTTAATAGTCTTTTTGTCCGTTCCTTTGGCCCCAACACCCCTAGGTATCTAATATTCTTATTTCGCACCTTCATTAAAATTTCTTGATCCCGCTGAAAATGATGTGTCATCACCACAACAAAATCATAGGGTGAAAAAGAGATTCGTCTACAAAGATTTGCGGGGAATCCCAAAAACAGCTGCTCAGCCGCTGGAAAGTTTTTTTTCTGACAAAATGATTCCCGCCAATCACAGACCAATACTGTAAAACCTGTACCCGCTGCTAATGACACAAGTGGGATTGCATCCGGTCCTGCTCCGAAAACAATCAGTCTTGGCTTTGGATGGTACGTATGCTGAAATACAGTGGGGGCACCAGACATGACACCACTTTTCGAGGTAAACTCAATGACCGGGACCGGGCCAGACCAGTTTCCAAACGGTTCGCCCTCCTCCTCAATAAATACATATTCCCCCAATTCATCTAGCTTTTTTAACCCTATAATAGGTTTATGCCGACTAAGAAGCGTTTTTACTAAGCGAAAATCCTCTTTTACTTTATCCGTGATGGGCTCGATTAAAATATCGATCGTTCCATTACAGCCGGCACCTTGGCCCCAGCTTAAATCGTCCTCATCAAATAAGTCGTATTGAACCATCATCGCCTCCTGTTTTTCGAAAACTTCCTTCACCTTTAATGCCAAGTCTGTTTCCAAGCATCCCGCCGTTAGCATGCCGATTTGCGTGCCATCTGCATAAAAAACCATCATTGCGCCTTCTTTTTTATAAGACGACCCCTTTACACAAACGATTGTTGCTAAAACGCTCGGCTCTGGATAATCAAGTCCGTCTAAAATTTGATGAAAATCCTCCACGCTTCTCCCCCACTTCAAACACATGAATTCCTATCTTATTTATATTAGGACGTAAGCTATTCCTAGAATGATTAATTTTTCAATTGCTGCTTTCATACATATTTAGTAAAAATGTCTTAAAGGGGCGTTCATCATGAAGTTGGTAAAATTTAAAGATCCACTGCCGATTCCTCCTGTTTTAAAACCAAAGTGGAAATTGGGAGACTATACGTATTATGAAGTAATCATGAAGGAAACGAAGCAATCACTCCATAGTGATTTACCGAATACCACCATCTGGGGATATGACGGAATCTATCCGGGACCGACAATAGAAGTAGAGTCAGGAGAAAGAGTATTTGTTCAATGGAAAAACGAGCTGCCAGACAAACATTTATTCCCGATTGATCATACAGTCCATGGCGCTGAAAAGGAAAAACCGGATGTTCGGACGGTTGTCCATCTCCATGGGGGCAGAACAGAGCCAGCGAGCGATGGTTATCCTGATGCATGGTTCACGCATGGTTTTGCTGAAAAAGGCCCTTTTTTCGAAAAAGAAATTTATGAATATGGTAATCAACAAAATGCACGCACACTTTGGTATCATGATCATGCGATTGGGCTGACACGATTAAATATATATGCCGGACTTGCCGGGTTTTATTTGATTAAGGACCGTCACGAACGTTCATTAAATCTTCCTAGCGGTCCTTTTGATGTCCCATTATTACTGCAAGATCGAACATTACATGATGATGGCTCATTGTCGTATCCAAATCAGCCGGAAAACAATTCCTCCGGTATCATCCCATCCATCATTACCTCATTTTTTGGTGACATGATTGTTGTTAATGGAAAGGTATGGCCATTTTTTGAAGTGGAACCAAGGAAATATCGCTTTCGCCTATTAAATGGTGCAAACGCCCGCTTTTTTCGACTGACACTAGATTCCGGGCAATTATTTTTTCAAATTGGCACGGATAGCGGTTTTCTGGAACGACCGATTGGCATTTCATCGTTATTACTCGCACCCGCAGAACGTCTGGACCTTATCATTGATTTTTCAAATATGGACGGGAAATCTGTTATTTTAAACAATGATGCTCGGACGCACTTTCCAATTGGTGAGCCTGCCAATCCTGAAACAACCGGGGTCGTCATGGAATTTCGGGTAACGAAACCGCTATCAAGCATCGATACGAGCATGATCCCCGCCTATTTGCGTCAGATAAACTGGCTGCAGGCTAATTCCGGACAAAAGCAAAGATACCTGGAATTAAGCGAGGAAAAGGATCAATTCGGTAGATCCCTATTTCTACTTGATAAAAAAATGTGGGATGACCCCATTACGGAGAATCCGCGTCACAGCTCAATAGAAAGATGGAATTTTATTAACACGGATGGCGACGATCACCCCATTCACATCCATCTCGTTCAATTTCAAATATTAGAAAGACGCCCCTTCGATGTGAATTATTATAAAAAAACCAAGCAGTTGAGGTACACGGGGCCTGGGATCCATTCTGAGATAAGTGAGCGCGGCTGGAAGGATACAGTCAGATGCCCACCAGGTCATGTTACCAGTATTATCATCCCGTTTTTCCCCTTTACTGGTCAATATGTTTGGCATTGCCACATGTTAGAACACGAGGATTATGAAATGATGCGGCCATATCAAATCCTTCCGCCAAACGAATGATTGTTAAACTTTCACAAGGTTGGGAATGATAATTCTACCACGATAGGATTAGGATGGAGATTATGGGACTTGTTATTTTTTTAGTCATTGCCTGGTTGGTTTTATCCGTTTTCTTTTCACTAAACAATAAGCTACCTGCGAGAGTTAATATCATTCTTTTTCTCATTATCCAGATTGTCCATATTAATTTTTATACTATTTCCTCATTTACCTTAAAATGGTTTACAGCGAGTAGAAGCCCTGTCGGATTTATTACAGATATCGTTTTTCGAGATAGTATCCTTCCTGGTTTGCTGCTACTATTTATTAATTTATTTTATTCAACAAAACGAGCAGGTAATAGAATCGTTATCGCTTTAGTCATATGGCTTCTTTTAGTGGTAATGGGCCAATTATTATTTGGCTTTGGTTTTGAACATAAAAATCACTGGTCCATCTTCTATTTGGGTCTATTTTGTTTAGGGATGATGGCCTTTTCGATTCTTATCAAAGTTTTGTTAATGAAAATCTACTTGAAGGAGAAAAATAGGTATGATGACCCATCACCCTTATGATCATCATTTTAATGGAAATGAATGGTTTGTTATTGGTATGATTATTGGTGGTTTGGGTCTTATTTATTTTTTACCAAAGATGTACCCGCTTCTAACCACGTTATTCTTTCTGCTCATGGGGCCTTATTTAGGTTTGGTTTTTGACCATACCCTGGCTGTCCTGCCCCTTGACCTCTACGATGTTGGTGATTCCCCTGGCTACTCGTTGTTTGATTTACTATCGTATACTATGTATGCACCCTTTGGATATATTTTCATTTATTTTTATGAAAAGCTTTATATAAAAGGGCAGGCCACAGTGATCTATATTATCATTTGGTCTCTAATGGCCATTCTTCTAGAATGGATGTGTGTTAAGGTAGGTATCTTTCGGTACAAAAATGGCTATAAACTCTTCTACTCTATACCGGTCTACTTTTTCGTAGAAAGCCTTCTACTTTTGTTATATCTGAAATTCTTCAAAATCAAACCAAGGAACCATAATTAAAGTGTGTTTTGGGGACACTTAACTGTATCTGATATTTCCAAAGGAATGTTAATTTATGAAGAAAAATCGATCTCTATTTTTGACGGCAGTAGCTTCCGGAACGATGCTAAATCCGCTTAACTCTTCGATGATCGCCCTTGCACTACATAGTATTCAAAAGGATTTCGGGCTTTCCTTTACAACTGTATCCTGGTTGATTTCCAGCTTTTATTTAGCTAGTGCAGTGGCACAGCCAGTTACAGGGAAGATTGGTGATATTTTCGGGCGAAAAAAGACCTTTTTAACAGGGCTTGTGCTGGTCGCAATTTCTGCCTTTGGTGCACCACTATCCACTTCCTTTTTAATGTTACTTGTGATGAGAATGATTCAATCCATAGGCAGTAGCGCCATTTATCCATCGGGGATGGCGTTAATACGGGATAATATAAAAGACAGACAGGCTTCTGCGTTAGCTGTCCTTTCGATTTTTGCCTCGGCGATGGTGGCACTTGGTCCGACAATTGGCGGGTTTTCCATTGTTTGGGGAGGCTGGCCAGCTATTTTTTTGGTGAATTTCCCGTTTATTATCATTAGCTTTCTATTAGGTTGGATTATGTTTCCGAAGGACGTTAAGCAAGATAAAGCACACATGAAAGCACTTTTTTTCAATCTTGATTTTCTCGGGATTTTATTTTTCGCTGCGGGAATGGTCTTCTTTTTATGGTTTCTATTATCGTTTGAAACGAACATTCATGTTCTTTCCGGCATTATTGGTATTCTATTTTTTGTTTTGTTTGCCTGGCGGGAGTTGAGAGTAACTGAACCGTTTATCGATATTCGGATCTTCAAATCACATCCAAAACTATCGATGGTATACATCCAGTTTATCTTTTTAAACATTTTTTTCTATTGTTTATTCTTCGGGCTTCCCAGCTATTTTCAAGAGGTGTTGGGGTTAAGTGTTGAGCATAGTGGACTATTAATGTTATTTATGTCTGGTGTTAGTATCCTTATTTCAACTGTTTCGGGAAAATGGATAGATCATGCGGGAGTAAACCGACCGATTATGATTGGCTCGTTTATTTCGATTATTGGAGCACTGATTTTTACACTTTTTTTCGTCAATGCCACTTATCTAATCATTGGGGTCATCTTATCCATACTGGGTTTAAGCTATGGAATCGGAAATGTAGTCCTTCAAGTTGCAATGTTGAAAGAGAGTCCTAAAGAGATAATTGGAACAACTTCAGGTCTGTTTCAAACATGCAGATATTTAGGCTCTATATTATCCTCGATCATATTGGGGCTAGTCTTTGGAGCGGGGGTTTCTGCCGATCACATGAAAGTCATCGGCGGAGTATTAATCGTAACAGGGATTATCAGTTTCTTAATGAGCCTCTGGTTTTCTCGGGAAGAGATGAAATTCGGGAAGTTATTTTATCGGTAGTACATAAAATAACACACAAAAGAAGTGTACTGCACTGCCGGCCATAACGAAAAGATGCCAGACGGCGTGATGATACCTAAAACCGCGCCAAACGTAAAAAATAGCTCCAAGTGTATATAGCGCACCACCAATAAATAGGTATATCATTCCTTCATGGGAGAGATTGTGTACTAATGGTTTCCAAGCAAGGACAATTAGCCAGCCCATAACAACATAGAGAACTGTTGAAGTGAAAAGATACTTTTTTACAAAAAAACATTTAAAAACGGTGCCAGCCATCGCGAGACCCCAAACGATCCCAAACAGTGACCAGCCCATTGATCCTTTAATGACGATTACTAAAAACGGGGTGTACGTTCCGGCAATAAAAAAATAAATGGATGAATGATCAAATATTTCAAAAATATCCTTCGCCTTACCCTTAGGTAAACTGTGAAGCATAGTAGACGACAGATAGAGAATAAACATCGTTACGCCAAAGATCGTAAAACTCACAACATGCCAAGTGGTGCCGTATAACGAAGAAAAAACGATTAAAATAACTAAAGCAGATATGCTAAGTACTGCGCCAATTCCGTGTGTAATCGAATTAGCCACTTCCTCTTGCTTTGAAAATATATGTGTTGCTGCCATACTATACTACCCCTTTCACTACTGACGGACGTATTCATGTAATAGAATTCCTATTTAATATGAACGATATTCATTAAGGTACCATGATTATAGAGCGGGAACAATGGACATTTATCATGTAAAATAATAAAAGCGTAAGCGCCCAATCCCCCTCCGAATTAGCCATCTTTCTCAAACTATTAACCTTTCCTTCATAGTTTGTTCATATTTTTCCATTATTATATAAATAGGTTCTCGAAGAACCTGAACCTCCGCCCCCTTTTAATATAGAATTGGAAAATGCCCGGCTAATTTGTCCGGGCACTTTTTTTGCTGCAAAACCCTGCTATCATGTATACATATCCTTAACTCTGTCAATAACAATAGCAATTATTGTTTTGAGAGGGTGGATGAAATGAAGGGAATTTATTTTATTAATGATCGCATCGGTATAAACGGACTCACCAGGGAAGAAAGTATTTCACTTCAGGAACAGTCAATAAAAAACTATCTATCCAGCCAAAATATTCAAATTGTAAAACTCAACCCCTACCAGTTAAATGAATATTACACAATTCCTCACGCACTTTTATACGATTTAAAAAAAGAAAAAAGCGGGTTTGATTGTTTTATTTATTACTCACTTCAAACATTGGAGGATTTTATTTACACCTATCCCGCCAAATGGCTCATCTTAAAAAGCTATTTCAAGGAAATCATCATGGTGGAAAAACAGAACGATTTGAATGTCCAAAAGGTTATTTAACAGAATTTCGAGCAGATTTTCGATAGATCATCACAAAATTAATCAAGAAAATGAGTAATAGGTAGCAGCCATAGATCCCAAATGTATAAAGTTTATTTGTACTAAACATTGAACCTGCGTACGATAAAATCAAGATATTAGGGATTTTCCCTAGTGTTGATGCAATGAAAAAAGTCAGCCATTTGACGCGGCTTAACCCACAAATAATATTAACTACGGGTGCCGGAATGATCGGGATTAATCGACAACCAAGAATCGTAATAAAAGAGTTTCGTTGTAGAAATTCCTCATATTCTTGAACTTTTGGGTATTTAATTAGTTTCTCCTCTGCCAAATCGCGGAAACCATATCTACTTAAAAGGAAGAATCCCATTGTTCCAATCATGGCACCTGCTAAAGAAATACATACTCCCTTTGTTGCACCAAATACCGCCCCAATAATCCCCGCTAATATAGGAAAGGGGAGGATTGGAAAAAACACACAAATGGCAACTAGCATCATGCTAATGAAGGCGGATAAGGTTCCACCCTGCTTGACCAGGTAAAGCAACTCATCCTTTTGAAAAAGGCCAACGGCAATAATGACTAATAAGATACTCAAACTACTAATTCTCTTAAACATTTGCTGCTCCCTTCACGAAAATGGTTAGTCAATCGTGATCCTAACGTTATTCCGTTATTCAGACAAATCATAAGGCAGCCAAATAGTTACAGTGGTTCCTTCCCCTTGTACACTTTCAATATTGATTTTTCCATTATGGCTTTCAACGATGCGAAAGCATGTCATTAAACCAAGACCTGTCCCCTTTTCCTTTGTGGAATAAAAAGGTTCTCCGAGCTTCGACAGCCTTTCTTTTGGAATGCCACATCCATTATCAGAAAACTGGACATTTACTCCGATATCATCTGAAAAGATCTTTACATGAATTCGTCCATTGGTGGATATTGCCTCAAGGGCATTTTGAATCACATTCATAAACACTTGTTTTAATGAATTCGGATCCCCGATAATTTCTTGAATGGGTTGCTCGCTTTCAATATGTAATTTTTTGTTCTTCATTCGTGCTTCAGACTGGAACCGTTGAATGACTTGTTTTACTAAACCTTCAACATGGACAATCATGGTTTTTTCTGCATGTGGCTTTGCCATCGATAAAAATTCAGAGATAATGGTATCTACTCGTAGCAATTCATCTAACACAATCCTTAAGTAGACGGGGTTTAGCTCTTTTTCTGCGTGTAAGAGCTGCATGAATCCTTTTATTGGTGTTAAGGGATTACGAATTTCGTGGGCAACTGCTGCCGCCATTTGCCCAACAACTGCAAGTTTTTCGGACCTTTGTAATTGTTTCTCGCGCTTTTTTAGCGCTTCCTCCATATGTTTTTTCTCAGTAATATCAAGGACTTGTCCAAGTAAAAATTCCTCACCAGTCGATTTTTCCCTTATTCTTGATACAGTTAGGATACCCGTTTTAATCTCGCCTAACTTATGAATATACCTTTTTTCAAGCTGGTATTCGTCCCTTGTTCCGTCTAGTATTTCTCCAAAAAGTCGTGCATCCATTAGCATGTCTTCAGGATGTGACACCGCTTCCAAAGGCAGCGTTGATATTTCTTCGAATGAATAACCAAGAAACTCACAAAAAGCAGGATTATATTGTATGGTGGAAAAATCAGTAGTACCAATCAGTTGTGGAATTCTAGATTGAATGAAAATCTCTTTATATAGGGTAAAATTAAACATTTGAACCTCCAAAAAAGTTACAGGCATTTAGCAAATTATGAGGATTTTTGTGCAGGTGTAAGACATTGCCTTATTAAGTATAATGCCTAAAGCTCATTTCTTAAAGTATTAATTTTCTGATTTTTCTATAGACAGAAAAGTCTTCTATCTTTCGATAAAAGACTTTTCTATTATCCTATTAAAATGCGGTTCTAGCACCTAAATATCTCGGCTTCCAATAAGAATTGGTCATATCAGCAATCGACACACCCGATGACCCGGCCTGAATAAATTTATTGTTACCTAAGTAAATCCCCACATGGGACGGTCCTGAAGCATAAGTGGTGAAGAAAACAAGATCTCCTGGATTTGGGGTTGAGATTCCTTTAAGTCCTGACCACTGAGTTGCAGCTGTTCGTGGAAGGACTATTCCAATTTTATTATATACAAAGCTAGTAAATCCGCTGCAATCAAAGCCAGACGGTGTACTTCCGCCCCATAAATAAGGGGTTCCAATATATTTTTTGGCTTCATCCATGACCAATTGAGCCTTCGATACCGCAGTATTAGCACTTGTTCCTTTTACTACCAGCTTCTGACCCACATAAATCATATCAGAGGTTAACCCATTTAGCCCCTTCAATTCATTTACAGTTATCCCATTTGATCTTGCAAGACCATATAAGGTGTCACCAGCCTTAACAGTATATGTACTTGTGACAGTTTGTGGAGGTGTTTGTTCATGACTATGGGGAGCTAGTAATGATAGGTTCTGATTCACATAGATGGTATCACCTGTCAGGTGATTCCAATTTTTCAAATCGGCAATCGATAGGTTGTTTGTTTGCGAGATTTTCCAAAGGGTATCCCCCGACTGTACTTTATAATTCAATTCATGTGCACTTGCCGACCCGCTAAACGAGGTAAACAGGATACCGGCTGTTGCCGCGACAGTGAGTAGATGTTTTTTCATAGATGAATACACTCCTTATTTTCTTTGTCTTTCTATCATAAAGGAGAGCACCAGTTGGATAAAGTACCAAAGATATGGTTTACATGGTAATAATTTCAACTTTTTAGAATAATAGACTCCATTGTAACAAGAGAAAAGGTAACACAAACTTAGTCTTATCACGATATTGACACGGATTCCTCCACATTCTAGTAATATTATTTCATCATGTTGTAACAAAATTGTAATAGTTAAGGGGATGTAGAAATATTGTAACAAAACATCCATCCATACCATCCTCATAAAATTATAATGAACCTAAAGCAACAATTTTTATATGGTTAAAAATAATAAGGAATTTTGGTGATGAAGATGGAAGGAATAAGTAAGGGACATCCCCATGCAACGGGGCATCCACATGGTGTGGGTAAAGGAATTGATTATGACGTGAATCCATTCATCGTAATTTGGGAGGTGACAAGAGCGTGCCAATTAAAATGTGTTCATTGCCGGGCAGATGCCCAGCTGGCACCAGATCCTCGTGAGCTTTCACATCAAGAAGGGATCAATTTAATTGATCAAATCTATGAAATGGATAATCCGATGCTTGTCTTTACTGGCGGGGATTGCATGATGAGAGAGGATCTTTTCGAGCTTGCTGATTATGCCATCAAAAAGGGCATGCGTGTGTCGATGACACCTAGCGCCACTCCTAATGTAACGATCGAGAAGATGCAACGCGCCAAAGATGTCGGTCTTTCACGCTGGGGCTTTAGCCTTGATGGGCCAACACCGGAAATACACGACCATTTCCGCGGAACTCCTGGATCATTCCATTTAACACTTGAAAAAATTAAATACTTAAACGAACTGGAAATGCCTCTGCAAATAAACACGGTGATTTCGCGCTACAATTATGATTCGTTGGAGGAAATGTCCAAGCTTGTTGCGGAGCTTGGAGCAGTTATGTGGTACATATTTTTACTGGTGCCAACAGGCCGCGGCCAATTAGATGCCTGCATTACACCAGCTGAACATGAGAAAGTGTTCCGCTGGTTGTATGAGCTAAGCAAAACGGCGCCATATGACATCAAAACAACCGCTGCACAGCATTATCGCCGAGTGGTACTGCAGCAAAAACAACGGGACCAATTAATTCAAAAAGGCGAAATTCATTATGAGGATACCATTACAACCGACTTTGCTTCCATGCACGATGGCTTAAAGCGGGCACCAAAAGGGGTAAACGACGGGAACGGTTTTGCGTTCATATCACATGTTGGCGATGTAATGCCAAGCGGGTTACTGCCTATTGTTGGCGGAAACATCCGGGATACCCCGCTTGCAGAAATTTACCGTGAAGCGAAGGTTTTTAAAGAACTGCGTCAGCCCGATCACTATAAAGGAAAGTGCGGTGTCTGCGAATATAATAAAATTTGCGGTGGGTCACGCTCGAGAACCTATGCCGTAACCGGCGACTATTTGGAAAGCGAACCATTCTGCGTTTATATTCCGCAGTCAATGCGCGAGAAAGAACCCAACTCAATAATATAAAATCAGTTAAGAAAGGCATTCCACATTTATGGAATGCCTTCTCTTACTGTAGGAAATGATCTGTGCGGTTATCAATATACAAGGATCCATCCTCTTGTAGTTCTGCATAAAACACTTCTGAAAGCGTTGTGCCTGACACCATTAGCTGCTCCTCGATCCAACTGCGATTTACGTTTATCTGCTTTAGGTTCTCATCGATTATTTTTCCGTCAGCAATGAGCTGGATTGGAATCGCTGTTTGTTTTTGCATCTTAGAAAATGGTATCGTACCTTGTTTCATCGGTTGTTTTTCTTCTTTTAACAGCACAGAAAATTCGCCATTTGTTTCTAAAATAGCATAATGGACATCAGCAATCGAAAAGACATCCTTGCTGCGAAGGAGCTGTTGCAATTCATCCATATCTAACCGCTGTTTTTGTAATTGCTGCTCTAATATTTTTCCTTGTTTTATCAAAATCACGGGTTCGCCTTCAATTAACTTCCGTGCCTTTCGTGATTTTAAATCTATATAGGCAACTAGCAAGGTTAAACCCGACCATGTCGCAAGACTGACAAATCCTGCAGACACTTTTAAACTCGGATCGACTGTTAAGGCACCAGCAATCGTTCCAATCGAAATACCTGTGACATAATTAAAAAAAGTCATTTGCGAAATCTGTTTTCTCCCCATAATCCTTGTTAGGAGAAAGAGAACGACAAAGGCACCGACAGCTCTGCTAAAGACTTCAATCAAATTCATTCAAACGACTCCAATCGTTATTCAATTAAACCGGTATCTTCTATTTGCACTTTCGTTTGGACCTTAAATTTAATTTGAGGGTAAATCCGTTGCCACTGCTCCCAATCATCCTTATTAAAATGGCGGGAACGGTAGCGAAGGCCGAAGCCAATCGGGTCCAAATTGGCTTTTTGGATTTTTACCAATAAATTCTCAAATTCCTTGTTCAGCGATTTCTCGGCTGCCTTTTCATAGACAGATAATTTTGTATTGGGCACACGCCTGGTTGTTTCCTCCAATGTACCTTCCATCGATACCTTCACCTTAATATAGGGAGTGCTACCCTTTGGAGTAATGATTTTATACTTCGTTTTCACTTTGTGCGTGTCAATAACGACTGTTGTCCCCCCCTTGGTCAGTTTATTCGCACTCTTTTCTTCGCGTCTTCTTAAGAAATTAAGTATTTTTGTCTCTTCCGGACTAAGTGTCAACTTCATCTGACTTTTATTAAAAAGGCCGACTGTATTAATTTCCAGTAACTCCCGCTTTGCTTCAACAATTGGCAGCATCGGGTCTCTTCCTCGTTCAATTAAGCGATACTTATGATCAAAAAGGAACTCAGAAATCACATACGGGTTTTCTGAACCCTCCCTTCCCAATGCTAAGAACAAGGCATTTGATGGGATGCGCTCAGATTTTAGCTTTACGTTTAATACATCCAATGCACTGGGTTTCCCAATGGCTACCCAAGCAATTTCTTGAATATCCCTTCTTCTTGTCAACCAATAAACAATTCCCGCGTTTCCCTTTTGCTTCGCCATCTCTTCACCAAAAACAATTGCCTTTGCATTGCTGAAATCAACCTCTTTATCTACTTTGGTTTTAATGATTCTTACTGCTTCAGACATAGAATCGGCTTTTTCGGAAACAACGATAGATTCTGTACTAGTTCCCTTTGATTCACTTGGAATGGCAAATTTAAGGCTGACGAGATATTTTTTGGGACTGTTTTTAGCAACATCCACTCCGATGCTGACAACAAAAAAACGCTTATCAATGTCTTTAAAGCCACAGCCGTTTAACAATAATACGGATAAAAGAGTGATGACGAGGGGTTTCCATTTGCATAAGGATTTCATGCTGTCCGCCTCCTAGCCCAAATGAAAAATATTGCCACAACTATCATTTCAATACCTAGACGAAAAATCATCCAATAAACCGTTATTTTGGTTAATAGGACTGTATTGAAATAAATGACCGCGATAAACGAACAACAAGTGAAAGAGGAAAGAATCATCCAATTTTTCTTTTTACTTATTTTTCCCCTAAAGCTTCCCTTGATTAATTCATAGGCAACATGCCAATGAACAGCTACACTCATTAGTGAAATACTCATATAAAACATGAGAAACAGAAATATGACCCGTTCAATCGGACTATACACCATCCGCAGTGAATCCGCGGTTGAAATCCAAGGATATAGATATTCTTGGGCACCGTCTGAGCCGTGAAACCCAATTGGGATGAAGAAGGTGGTAAATAAATTAAATGTGCCCAAAATAAAAATGGCAATAAAGTTCCATATTTTCAATTTCCCCTTGATCACTCGATTAAAAATAATGAGGTTGGCATAACCAGCAAAACAATAGGTAGCCGCGGCGATGGATTTTAAACTTGGTTTTACGAAAATATATGTACTAACCTCCAATATCGAATCCCAGATAAGGTATTCATTTGTAAATGCCTTAAAAATAATAAACCCAATTAATGGTGTATTGAGAAACAAAACAATTTCCAAAAAATACATGACTCTTTCAGTAGGGAACTGGATGATTAGAAAAAGCGCAGCCAAATAAATAACTAGGAATACCAACTTGGGCATTTCCGGGTTAACAAACCTTGCTAAGATATCAATAAAGCCAACAAGAGTGATCAGTCCGGCTGAAAACCATATTAATTGGCTACTGCCAAAATGAAGCATTTTTAACCATCTATGCTTTGAGTGTGCTAAAATTTCGGGAAGGCCTTGTTCCGGGAACTTATTAATCGCTTTACTATATAAATAATTTAAAGCAACACCAATTGGAATGGCGATGAGTACACCCATTACTGCCCCTTCGTAGCGATATTGAATTAGTATTTTGGGAACAAAGATAATCACATTCACTAGCATGTTTAATAACACTAAATAAATATAATAGCGGTTCAACTGCCTCCCCTCCTTTACTCATTTCTAATCTTGACGAGGTTTGCTTTGGACTAGGGTAAGATAGGGCTCACCAAAACTATCTAATTTCACCATATAGGCAACCAGGATGAAGAATCCGAGTACCACTCCTACTAAACCGAATAAGGTACTCATCGCTAAAACAAAGTATTTCATGATTCTGAGCGTAAAGCTGAAGGCATTTATCGGTACTACAAAATTTGAAATAGCTACGGATGAAACGATGATAATCATAATATTACTGACAAGGCCCGCTTCCGTCGCTGCCTGTCCTAATATTAGACCGCCTACCGTTGTGGCAGTTGGCCCAATCGCTTTTGGCAGGCGAATACTTGCTTCAGTCAGCATTTCCATCATAAACAACATCAGTAACACTTCAATGAATGAAGGGTATGGTACACTCTGACGGCTGCCAGCAATACTTAATGCTAGTTGAACCCTAAATAGTTCAGGATTATAACTAGTGACCGCAACATAAAGACCGGGTAAAACTAGGCTAGTCAGAAAACCAATATACCTTAAGATTTGTAGGAATTTTGCTACCCAGTATGTCTGATATATATCTTCCATTGAAGACATGAAATCTTTCATAACCGTTGGTAAAACAACAGCAAATGGTGAACCCGAAACTAAGATAATGATTTTCCCTGCCGCTAAATTCACCGCAACCCTGTCAGGTCTTTCGGTTACAAGCATCACGGGTACGAGCGCCCTGTTACTTTTTTTAATAATATCGAGTAACTGCTCGCCTGTTTGAAACATGTGAACATCAATAGAGGCTAAAAACTGTCTTATTCGATCTAACGTATCGGGGTCAGCACGCTTTGAATCATGAAGAATCATCACATCAGTTTTTGAAATTGTCCCAACTATTGTTGATTCCACATTTAGAGTACTTTCCGGATAACGCTTACGAATAAGCCCCAGATTTGTCCCCAAACTTTCACTAAACCCTGATTGCGGGCCTTGTATTGTTGTCTCCACCGTTGTAGCTAATACCGAGTTATTTCGATCCACTTTACTATCTAATAAAAGAATGGAATTCTTATAAAATATAACAGCCACACCTTTTATTAACTCATCAAGCGATTTCTGTTCGCTCTCAAAAGGTTTAACTTGCGGGTTCGATCGAAGATAGGCAGAAAATTCTTCAGGACTATTAGTTTCAAAAAAAGGTTTAAGCAATTTATCGTAGATAATCGTTTCATCGCTAATCGTTTTAATATATAAAGCTTCCATATATTTTTCTTGGCTATGAAATTCCTTGAAAACTACATCTACAGCCGGCTGTATTTTATTTTTGAGACTCTCTTTGATCGATTGAATTTGATTAGTTGGCATTTTATACCTCTCAGGAGCGCTTCTTTCCATTTAGTTTCCGCGTTGATTGGTATTTTATTCTAATCCATTCTATCAATTGCTGTAACTAGCTGATTTTTTTTATTCAATCCCTTATAGTGGATGTAGGAAAAAGTCGATAAGGAGATCTTATGATAAGGACAATTGCAGTTAATAAGAATCTTGAATTAGTCAAAGGCCTAGAAATTTCAACACTTGTCAAGGGAGATTACCAATGGTTCTGGATTGATTTTCATGAGCCCAGTAAGGAGGAAATGGAATTTCTCAGGAATCCGCTTTCCTTCCACCCATTAGCAATTGAGGACTGTATTCATCATCTACAACGACCAAAACTAGATTATTATGAGGACTATGCTTTTTTTGTGATCCAGGCATTGAACCAGCAAACAATTGCAAGAGAGGAAGTTGATTTCTTTCTTAGTAAGAACTATGTTGTTACTTTTCATCATAAACTATCTCCAGAAATTAATGAGGTTTGGAATCGATTCAGTCAATCATTGAATACAGATCAATGGGATCCCTCCCATGTTTTTTATCATGTTCTCGATAGTCTGGTCGATAATTATTTTCCTTTAGTGAATCAAATTGATGATACCTTAAATGAAATTGATGAGAATTCCAAGGGGAGATCAACAGAGGCGTTACTGAAGGATTTATTTGATGCACGACATGACTTGCTATCATTAAGGCACACGGTTACACCCATGAGAGATTTATTGTACAGAATTCTCAATTCCAAGCGATTAACGAGTATTGAAGGGAAAATCGCCTATTTTTCTGATATTTACGATCATTTGCTTAAATTATCTGAGATGATTGAAGCAAGTCGCGAGCTTACAACCGATATTCGTGATAGCTATATTTCCATCAATGCCAATGAAACCAACCATGTAATGAAGGTCTTAACGGTGATTACTACCATATTTATGCCGCTAACCTTCATCGTGGGTATATATGGGATGAATTTTCACTATATGCCGGAACTGACTTGGAAATATGGATATTTTGGTTCACTAATCCTCATGTTCATAATCGCAGTTGGGATGACATTATGGTTTACCAAAAAGGGATGGTTTAAATAACAAAAGACTATTATAAATCTCAACTTTGGGAATTGTCCAGCTCCAGTGCCCTAGCGGCTAGTGTCTTTCGCTCTCCACCCTCGATAAGTCAACATCGATTCGCCTCCGGCTCATCGTGTTTCCTTTATCTCCGTCGGGGCGCTCCAAGCCATACGCCGCTGACCAGGGCACTTGCGCTTTTCCTATTCCCAATTTTCATAAGCAACGGTTCCCCCTGTTAAATCAATCGTGTTGCGCTCCCCTTTATAATAGGTCTTTCCATCTTTTTCAATAATTAAATTGTCATACGTCAAAACCTTTTGTCCATTGGGAAGATGGATCACAACCTTCTGTCCCAAATCCTCACTCGGCGCTTCAATTTTTATTGTACTTTGATAGTAATAGCGAAAAATAAAGAAACCGGCGGTTAAGATGCTGCAGGTGATGATGAAAAAAACTAGACCCCTCCAAGAAGACTGCTTCGGCTTATGGTTATATAATTCTGCTCTGGTCAACATTTTTTTGTCCTCCTATTTATTTTAATAGTATGAATACTCCCATTTATGTCCAATTTTCCCCTGTTTATCCTACAGAAAAATAATTAACACAGTTAACCTATGCAAACATTCATAAAAAGTTGACCAAAATTCGATATTTCACATGTCATTTTCAATTTTTAGTATAATAGTAAGGAATGAAAAGTCAGAGAGGGGTAGTTGCAGTGGGTAATCATACATATTCAGCAGAAACAATGAAATTAATAAGAGATTTGGTCTCAATTCCTAGCCCGTCTGGTAATACAAATGAAGTCATTACCTTTGTCGAAAATTTCCTATCCGAATTACAAATCCAAACCTATCGGAACCGTAAAGGCGGCTTAATTGCGACAATTGAAGGAAAAGATTCAAGTAAACACCGGATGCTTACAGCGCATGTCGATACGCTAGGCGCAATGGTAAAGGAAATAAAGGCAAATGGACGATTAAAGATTGACCTAATTGGCGGTTTTAAATTCAACTCCATCGAGGGGGAATACTGCCAAATTGAAACAAGCGGTGGCAAGAAATACACTGGTACCATTCTTATGCATCAGACGTCCGTCCATGTTTATAAGGATGCCGGCAAAGCCGAGCGAAATCAGGAAAATATCGAGGTGCGGATTGATGAAAAAGTAGATAATGCCGACGAAGTGAGGGCGCTGGGTATCGAAGTCGGTGATTTTGTTTCATTCGACCCACGAGTGGAAATAACTCCAAGCGGATATATTAAATCGCGGCATTTGGATGATAAAGCATCAGTTGCCATTCTTCTGCAATTAATTAGGCAAGTGAAAACAGAGAACCTTACATTGCCCCATACGACACACTTTCTCATTTCGAATAATGAAGAAATTGGCTATGGCGGTAACTCAAATATTACCCCTGAAACGGTTGAATACCTAGCGGTCGATATGGGGGCAATGGGTGACGGTCAATCTACCGATGAATATACAGTTTCCATCTGTGTGAAGGATGCGAGCGGCCCGTATCATTATGGTTTACGAAAAAAATTAGTACGCCTTGCAGAGGAAAATAACATTGATTATAAATTAGACATTTATCCCTTTTATGGTTCTGATGCGTCAGCAGCCATTCGTTCAGGACATGATATTGTTCATGGACTAATCGGACCGGGGATCGATTCATCACATGCATTTGAACGTACACACCAATCGTCAATCGAAAATACCGCAAAACTATTGTACTATTACCTTCAGACAGACCTGATTTTATAAAAAGGACATTTTGCCCATCACACTAGAACATTTCAAGCTAAACGGTTATAATAAACTTGAAATCGAATGTACTGGGAGATGTAACTTATGTTTTCTAATATTGGTGTTCCGGGATTAATTTTAATTCTGACTGTTGCCTTAGTTATTTTTGGGCCGAATAAGCTCCCTGAAATTGGGCGTGCTTTTGGAAAATCAATTCGTGAATTTAAAAAAGCAACTGAGGGAATAGCTGACGATATCAAAGCTGAAATAACAGAAGATATCAAAGAGGTTAAAAAAGTTGATTTAAAAAAATAAGTTCAGATAAAACATCCCCTATATAGGTTCAGGGGATGCTTTTTTTGTTTACCTTTTAGATTTTCCCGCCATTGCATTAAATTGATTCATTAATTTCTTTCGTGACTTTCCACTTCTTAGTAAATAGGCAGCTCCGATTCCAATTGTGGTCATCATTAATTTCTTTTTGTCCAATATAATCGCCTCCTAAAACTATCCTACCTCTTTAAATATTCCCTCAGCAAACGCATTTTAGCACCCGAAAATATTTCCTCTTTACAAAAAAAGTTAACCCCCACATGGGATTAACTTTTTCCTCCACTTTTTACTTTTTTAACATTTCTTTCATCATTTGGTTATGCTCTTTCATTTGTACCAAGAGTTGATTGAGGAGAACTGCTGCCTGCTTATCATCCTTCTTATCAACAGCTAGTCGTAAATCATGGAATATCTTCCAATGTCCCATCTTTTTACCATGGTGCGCCTTCTTCATAAATTCTTCCTTCGTGATCTTTCCTTCATCCAACTGTTTCTTAAGCTCTTCCATTTTTGTCATTTTCTCTTTTTTCCATTGCTCCCTTTTAGCGGCATTTTCCGGGCTCATCCACTGATTACGGAGCGTTTTCTTTTCCTCAAGAACCTTTGTCCATTCTCCCTTTTTATCCGGTGTATATTGGTCCACCCATGAAAGCAGCTTCTGCTCTCTCTCCTTCATCATTGCCTGCCAGTCTTTGTGCATCAAATGGCGGTGTTTATCCTCCTTGCAATTGCAAGGTTTTTCATCGTGATCTACTGGGGTAGATTCATGTTCATGTGCCGCAGCAAAATTTGGCATGGAGAATACCAATGCCATGGATAAAAGTAACATTTTAAGCTTCATCATTATCGCCTTCCATTCTTCATTGAAATTAAATCACTAAATTATCATTCCCGTTTTTTCTAAAAAAATTTACCAATTCGACAAAAATTTAGTTAAAAGGTACTTGAGATATAAACGATTTTATCGTATTCTAAAGGCATAGAGAGAATGTGAATTTTTTCACATAATAGGATAGAGCAGTAATTTAATTTTTTTACCTATATTTGTGAAATACATCACAATGAACAGTATAAAAATGTATTAGGAGTGGGGAAAATGACAAAGCCAAAAATCGTTATCTTAGGTGCAGGCTATGGAGGAATTATTACAAGTAAAAGTCTAGAAAAATTACTAAAAACCGGTGAAGCAGATGTTACACTCATAAATAAACACGACTATCATTACCTTACAACACAACTTCATAAGACAGGAGTAGGTACGGCAGCAGATCGGCAAATTGCCATGTCGATACCAGAACTAATTAATCCGGCAAAGACACGGTTTCTTAAGGCTGCAGTAGCCTCAATTGATATCAATTCCCAAGAAGTGCATCTAGAGGGCGGAGACGCCGTCCCTTATGATTATTTATTAATTGCCCTCGGATTTGAAGTAGAGACTTATGGCATTCCAGGTGTAAAAGAAAATGCCTTTGAAATTCGAAGCTTTAGAAGTACAAAAATTATTTACCATCAAATCATGAAACAATTTAACCTTTATAAACAGGATTATGACCCTTCCCGGTTAACTTTTGTTGTTGCTGGTGGAGGATTTACCGGAATCGAGATGCTCGGCGAATTAGCCGATGGACTGCCTAAACTTTGTAAGGAACATGATATACCATTTGAAAAAATTAGAATTGTCGGCATTGAGGCTGCAGCATCTGTCATTCCATTTTTCCCGAAGCAATCCATCGAATACACACAAAGGGTTTTAGAAAAACGGAATATTGAAGTCATCACCGCAACCAAAATACTGGAATGTACCCCTGAAAAGGTTGTGCTAGAAAATAACCTCGAAATTCCAACAAGAACATTAATCTGGTCTTGTGGAGTAAAAGGAAACACCATTGTTCACAAATGGGGTCTGCCGATTGAGAAAGGCAAGATTCCAGTTGATTCCTATCTTCGCGTAAAAAATATTAACAATATTTTTAGTATCGGAGACTGTTCATTATTCATGAAGGATGAAAAGAACGCATTGCCTCCGACTGCACAAGTGGCGCTGCAACAAGCACCTGTTTGTGCGAAAAACATTGTTTCATCCATAAGAGGTGAATCTTTAAAAGCGTTTGAATATCATCATAAAGGATCTGTAGCATCCATTGGTCTCATGGCTGCTGTTGGTAAAGTTGGTAATTTCCGCTTATCCGGCCTTTTTGGAGCCTTTATGAAGCAAGTTATTGAGGCCCGTTATTTATTTAATCTTGGTGGACCATCACTAATTATTAAGCAGCATTTTGGTGTGAGCCGTGAGCAGGTAAAGGAAACGGTGAAACAGTAACCATCACTTAAATAATATTACCTTCCAGGCTGTAGGGGTGTCCCTCCCCTTGCAGCTAATTGTTTAGAATAATCCCGCATACACCATGCCTTAAATCCCCAATTTAAGGTGATCGGCCCCATCCCAATTATTTGGAATGGGGCAAATTTTATATTCGGTTAAATCCATTCTAAAAATTCGAGACGATTGCCAAACGGATCATGGACATGAATTCTACTTGCACCTGGGAGATTATTGTCAGTGGTATAGGCAATATTCTTTTTCCTAAGAGCCGTTATTAATTCTTCAATATTCTCTACAATGAAGCCTGGATGTGCTTTTTTGGCGGGTGAAAATGGTTCCTCCACGCCAATATGAAGTTGAAACGTTCCAAACTTAAACCAAACTCCGCCTCGTTTTTTTAATTCTTCTGGCTTTTCCACTTCTGTTAAACCGAGGACTCCGGCAAAAAATTCCCTTGCTGTTTCTTCACAGCCCTTTGGTGCTGCAAGCTGAACATGATCAATCTTTTTTATTACAAACGGCATACAGACTCCCCCATTTTCCGTATTTTTCAACCCTAATTTTATTAAATTTTTAGGTCTCCGGCAATTTTTGGGCAAAAAAAGTAATCCCCGCCGTAACCGGGATCACTTATTATTAATAAACATCCTTTTTTGTAAAGACCATAAATGAAACGAATAAAGCACCAGCCCACCACACGAGTAGAACCAACATCGAGAAGGTAAGATTCATCCCCTCAATCGGCGGTGCTGTTCCTTTCATATAGTCCGTTAACCGTAAATTCACCATAAAAAAGTATTTAGCCGTTTCCCAAGAAGATACCATATTATTTAAGATTGCTCCTGAAATTAAGGCGGCGAGCATGACCCCCATTCCCGCTGCCGTGCTCCGGATTAAAACAGACAGCATGAACGTTAAGGTTCCGACAACGATCGCTACAAACCACACTAATCCAAAATCCATCAACAAAAACTTCCATAAACTTAGAAGTTTGACTTCTGAAGTGTTTAGCCCAGTATCCGTAACATTAAAACCGGTTAAAATGGGTGCCCCCCAGCCCTTATAACCGAAGACTATTCCTGAAATAAGGTAGGAAAGGATGCCTGTAATGGCAATAATTAATGATATCGCCAAACAGAGGGTCAAATATTTACTTGCTAGCACCCTCCACCTCTTCACAGGTCTTGTTAATAACAGCTTGATCGAACCCAAACTATGTTCAGAGGACACTAGATCACTGGCGATGACCATCACCATTAATGGGATAAAAAGATCGATTGAGTTTTCCAAAAAGATTCTCATAAACGTTGGTGCGCCTGGCTCTGCTGGATTAATATCATGATCCAAATAATATTGTTCCTGCTGCAAGGTGATTTGCAATTGTTTTTTCCACTCGTCAGACATCCTGCTGCTGCTTAAACGGTTTGTCGTGTCCACAATCTGCTGCTGTAAGATCGTGCGCCAATCACTCGTCCCAATTTTTTCCCGCTGGGTTTGGACTTGCTTATATTGTGCATATGTAAATAACATCACAAGAACGCCAATAATGAGTGCGATGACAATCAGACGCTTCTTGGCAATCAGCTTCATCATTTCATTTTGAATCAGTTTATTCAATACTGTCACCCCCCGTAAGTTCGAGGAATAAATCTTCTAGCACTGGCATTTTTCGATTCATTTCAGTTACTGCTATACCCGCTTCAACAAGCTGTTTATTCCAGTCTGGTATCTTCGCGACATCATATTCTGTGAGAATCGTACCGTCTTCTTTTGCCTCAATGGTGGTTAAGCTTTCCAAAACTTGTTTTCCCTTGGCATACGGAGTAACGTGCCAAACGACCCGCTCGCGATTTGCAAGCAAATGCTGCACGGTATCAACTCGAATGATTGACCCTTTTGAAATGATGGCTACTCGGTCACAAAGTAATTGAATTTCGCTCAATAAATGGCTGGAGACAAGGACGCTTAACCCTTCCTGTTCCGCTAAAAACCGAATAAATTGCCTCATTTCACGTATCCCTGCCGGATCCAATCCATTTGTTGGTTCATCAAGAATCAAAACTTTTGGTTCCCCCAAAAGAGCCTGGGCAATTCCGAGGCGCTGTCGCATTCCGAGAGAATAGGTTTTTACTTTATCATGAATTCTTTCCGTTAACCCAACAAGCGCTACGACTTCCTGAATCCGATTATCTCCGATATGATCAAGCATCCGGGCAAAATGAAGCAAATTATTATAACCAGATAAATAAGGATATAGTTCTGGATTTTCAACTATACAACCAAGATTACTAACTGCAGCCTGAAATTGGTCTTCAATATTGTATCCACAAATGTGAACACTTCCTGATGTGGGTTTAATCAACCCAACTAGCATACGGATGGTGGTGGTTTTCCCGGCACCATTCGGTCCCAAGAATCCAAACACTTCCCCTTCACGTAAATCGAAGGTTAACCCTTTGATAATTTCTCTTTTCCCAATCACTTTTTTTAGATTCTTAACCGATAATGTAACGTTTTTCTCCATCGATAACACTCCCTACCAGGTGAGCAATGAGGCTACTCGTTCAGCAATTAAACGGTATCCTTTTGAATTTGGATGAAACTTGTCCGAATACAGATAGTCGTTTACCTTTAGCTCAAACAAGTCGAATGTTGGTACAAACACGATTTTAGGATAAGCAGCGCTAACTTCTGCACTGTCATAATTCCAATGACGAATGACTTTGGACATCTCTTTCCCTTGATCTAATTCAATAAAGGGATTATACAAGCCAATGAAAAACACATTCGCATTCGGATTATTTTTACGGATTTGTTCAAAAATAAATTTTAGGTTATCAAGGTATTTCTTTTCAATCGTTGCTATATCTTCAGTTTCAAAATCGGCTAATCCTTGACCCCCGCGAAACAAATCATTCCCGCCAATCGTCACCAATACGATATCCGCCTTTTGAATTTGCCTTCCGACTTCGGTTTCCTGAACTTGCTTCCGGAGTTGATTAGATCTTTGACCATTAATACCCAAGTTTGTAAGCTGAACGGGTCGCTTTGACTTTTCTTTTATTTCATCCATCAAGACCCCCACATAGCCTTTTCCCGTTTCATCACCCGTACCCCGTGTAAGGGAATCACCTAATGCTACAATGGTTAAAGCCTTTTTGGTTTCCACTTTTTTGTTACCGGTGGTGGCCACGGGAGCCTTCTCCGGTTTACCCGCATAATATTCACCAACTGCAAAGCCAAGCCCGATCAGCCAGAGAAGGCAAAATAATACCGCTATGGCAGTAATCGAACGTATGACATTCTTATTCATAAAAACATCCTTTCTGGCCTTTTCTATTATTTAATCATAGTTGGGAGTTGAATCAAACTTTCAACCACGGGTTTTTGTTTTTTTTCAAAAAAATAATTGGTATCCAAATGGATTGGATACCGACTTTCCTTTCTACTATTCTTCTAAATCACCTTTTGGACCAAAGAATTCGAAGTGAATCCTATCTTCATTCACTCCTAATTCTTTTAGTGAACGGTTTATTGCCTTCATAAATGGAACCGGTCCGCAAAAATAAAAGTCTGCAGCCTCAATAGAAATAGTTGCTTTTAACCAATCACGTGTGATATAGCCCTCCACATCAAAGCGATTATTCACGCGATCTTCTTCAGTTGGTGCATCATAAAAAATAAATGAATTTACGTGGTCAAGCGCTGCTAACTCTTCCACCTCATCTCTTAAGGCATGAACATTACTGTTAGCGGCAGCATGAACAAACGTTACCTTACGCCCGGGCTGCATTTCAACAACTGTTTTTAACATACTCATCATTGGCGTTAAACCAACTCCACCACTTAGCAGCACAACAGGCGTTGTGCTTTCGGTATCAAGGACAAAATCACCCGCAGGGGCACTAATTTTTAGAATGTCCCCTTCATTTACACCATTATGCAGATAGTTGGACACCATTCCATCTGGGTTTGGAGTTCCAGCCTCACGCTTCACACTAATACGATAATAGTCCTTTCCAGGAGCATCAGAAAGACTGTATTGACGAATGTGAGTGAACTTTTCACCCTCTATTTCTAGTTTTATACTAATATACTGACCAGGAATAAAGTTTGCAATTCCTTTTTTATCTTCTGGTTTTAAATAAAAAGAGGTTATGACATCACTTTCGACTACTTTTCGATCAACAATAAAGCAGCGGAAGCCGTCCCAACCTCCTGATTGGTTTTCTGCTTCCTCATACATTTCTGCTTCAACACTGATGAAGGCATCGGCAATAACGTTATAAGCCACTGCCCAAGCATTGATAATTTCGTCCGTTCCGGCATCCCCTAATACATCCTTAATCGCTAACAAAAGATGTTTTCCTACAATCGGATAATGCTCCGGCTTTATGCCAAGGCTTCTATGTTTATGGGCAATTTGTTTCACGACAGGAAGGATGGCTTCAAGATTGTCTATGTACATTGCTGCAGCATAAACCGTCCCTGCAAGTGCTTTTTGCTGTCTCCCTTGTTTTTGATTAGCATGATTAAAGATATTTAATAATTCCGGATGATTTCCGAACATCAATTGATAAAAGCGGGTTGTAATGGTTTCTCCGTGTTTTTCTAATACCGGTACTGTTGATTTAATGATCTCTATAGTTCTCTGATCTAGCATTATGAACACTCCTTATATGTATTTTCACTATGAATATAGTGTTAAGTATATGAAATGACGCACACGAATCTAGTGATATAAATCACACTTGACGATATTCATATAATGAATTGATGACATTTTCACAAATTGTTCACTTTTGAACATGACAAATGTAACTAGTCAGTTACATTCCATTTTTATATGGTTGTCCTAGGTAGAAATTATGCGAGATAACCACTGGAGGAAGAGGATTAGATGAAAAAATCAAAGATTGCGTGGATTACTGACACGACCGCTTCTCTTAGCAAAGAGTTTATTGAACAACATCATATTCATGTTATTCCGCTGCACGTTGTTATAAATGATGAATTTTATAAAGAGACTATTGATATTACCGAGAAAGAATTTTATGAACGAATGAAAAATGAAGAAGGTAAATTTCAAACTTCTCAGCCATCTATTAATGATTTTGTTGAACTATATCATAAATTAAAGGAAGATTACGACTGCGGGATCGCGATCCATGCCTCAAGTTTATTGACGGGTACGTTTCAATCATCGGTTATGGCGGCAGACATGGAAGAGTTTAAACTGTTTGCGATTGATTCACAGACAGGGTCCTACCCTCTTTCCCATTTGATAAAAAAAGGGATTGAATTAGAGAATGAAGGGCTTGATGCCGATGAAGTGGTGGCACAATTAAATGCTTTCCGTGACCAAACTCGGCTTTATTTGGTCCCTTCAAACCTGGATCAGCTTCATAAAAGCGGCCGGGTTTCCGGGGGTCAAAAAATATTAGCGTCTCTCTTTAATATCAAACCTATTTTATCGATTGAAGAAGGGGCAGCTAGAATAAAGGACAAAGTCCGCACCGAAAAAAAAGCTTTTGCTTGGCTAGTGAATAAATTAACTGAAGACCTTGAATCCAAGTCAGTCCAGAAAGTGGCCATCGTTCATGCAAATGATTTAGAAAAGGCTGATCTGTTTGAAAAACTGGTTAACGATTCATTTCCTACTATTGAAACTGAAAAATTAATGCTCATAACAGTCGCAGGCGTACATACTGGGGTAGGAACGCTTGGACTTTCATGGGTATGTGAATAACAGGGAAAAGGTGCATGGAGTTTCATGCACCTTTTCTTTTTATCATATAAATGACTGTCATTTTATGGTACCATTTACATAATGACTTTACGAAATGGATTGGGATGGATGAAGAATAAGAAAAAAATAATAGTGATATTTGGAGTTTTTGTGATTATTGGTCTAATTTATGCTAGCTTTCTGCAATTTAAGATCAGTCAGTATAGTAACGAGGATGCCCCTAAGAATGCTGATTATTTAATCGTGCTCGGGGCAAGAGTAAAAGGTACCGTTCCCACACTTGTATTTGCCAGCAGAATTAATGCGGCTGCTAAATATGCAAAAGAAAATCAAGACACCGTCATTATTGCATCGGGGGGCAAAGGATCCGGTGAAGCTATCTCTGAAGCGGAATCCATTAAGCGAGAACTTGTAAAACAAGGAATAAATGAAACTCGGATTATATTAGAAGACCGTTCAACTGATACATATGAAAATATTGATTTTTCAAAAAAGCTTATCCCTCAGGATGCAATGTCAGGGCTTGTTGTGACGAATACTTTTCACCTGTATCGTGCCATCTCTATTGCACGTGATCAGGGTTTAGATGTACAAGGGCTTCCAGCTAAGACACCATGGAAGGCGGTAATAAAATCCTACACCCGTGAGTATTTAGCGATTACAAAATTCTATTTGCAAAGGTATGTACTATGAAAAACTCGACATTTCTAGTGGTCGAGTTTTTCATTTGATTATGGCTTTATTTTTGCGAAAATACAGGTATCCCGAAGCTCTCTTGTGTCAGCCGAAATTCCATCATTTTTTAAGATACCTTCTAGTGTAAAGCCTAATTTTTCAGGTATTGCTCTACTTCTTATATTCTTAGAGTCACAACGAATTTCAACTCGTTTTGCCATCAATGCGGAAAAAGCAAACTCAGTAATTGCCTTGGTAGCTTCAGTCACGTATCCTTGGCTGCTAAACCTCGTATCAATCCAATACCCGATTTCAAATTTAGGAATCTCCCATTTAATTCTATGTAAGCCAGAAGATGCGATGAATTCACCTGTTTCTTTAAGAAAAATATGAAGACGTAAGTCCTCGCGCGTTAAAAATTTTGCATGGGCCTCCCTCATGTTCGCCTCTACGTCCTCCACAGTTTGCTCCCGATGTGCCCACGGCATCCAAGGCTTTAGTTCATTTAATGAGGCTTGCATGGCTTGGTATACAGCTTTTCCATCCCCAGGCATTGGCTTTCGGATTACTAATCTTTCCGTGTAAAATTCTTCTGGAAAATCAATAAGGATTGGTTTCATTTTTTGTTCCCTCCATTTGAGATTTACTATTCGCTAGAATTTTAGGAAATCCTTTTTTCAATAGAAAATAATTAGGAAAATGAAATTCGCTCATTGCGTGGTAAAATTCGCTCATAGAATGTCCAAATTCGCTCATTGAACCGCAGAATCCGCTCATTAAACACCAAAATTAGCTCATGGGAAATATTTTTCTCCAAAATGATCTATTCAAGATACTTATTTTTCAAAAAAGAGACCCTCCCATAATGGAAGAGTCTCTCAAAGAATCAACTTTTAGTACGCTTTTGCCCAATAAACCATCTGTTTGGCTTCTTTTCCACAACAAACACAGTTTTCAGCCAGATTTTCTTGTTCGAATGGGATACAACGCGATGTTGCCCCAGCATCCTCTTTTATTTTTTCCTCACATGCTAAATCACCGCACCACATTGCCTTAATGAATCCTGGTTTTGCTTCCAGCGATTCCTTTAATTCAGGAAGGGTTAACGCAACCGATGTTCTTTCTTCGCGATGCTTTAGTGCCTTGTTATATAAATTGGATTGAATGTCATCCAGTAATGCAACGAGCTTGGTTTCTAATTCATCCAAAGGAACTATGACCTTTTCTAGGGTATCTCGTCTAACTAAAACCACTTGCTTATTCTCAATATCTTTTGGTCCAACTTCAAGACGAACTGGGATTCCCTTCATTTCATACTCATTGAATTTCCAGCCTGGCTTTTTATCGCTGGCATCGATATCAACTCGTGCCACCGAACCAAGTGACTTTTTCAACTCATAAGCAAAATCAAGAACGCCCTCTTTATGCTGCGCAATCGGTACAATCATAACCTGTTTTGGCGCTGCTTTTGGCGGAATCACAAGTCCGCGGTCATCGCCGTGTACCATGATTAATGCGCCGATAATCCTTGTCGTGAAGCCCCATGAGGTTTGATGCACGTATTGAAGTTTTCCTTCTTTGTCGGTGTATTGAATACCAAATGCTTCCGCAAAACCTGTGCCAAAATGGTGCGAAGTTCCAGATTGCAACGCTTTTCCATCATGCATCAAGCTTTCAATGGTAAAAGTAGCCTTTGCACCAGCGAATTTTTCCTTTTCCGTCTTCTGCCCTTTTACCACTGGAATCGCAAGAACTGTTTCACAAAGTTCCGCATAAACATTCAGCATTTTGATTGTTTCTTCCATAGCGTCTTCATCGGTCGCATGGGCTGTGTGCCCTTCCTGCCATAAAAACTCTAATGTGCGTAGGAATGGACGGGTTGTTTTTTCCCAGCGGACTACGTTTGCCCATTGATTATATAATTTTGGTAAGTCTCTATGTGAATGAATGATTTTACTGTAATGCTCACAAAATAGGACTTCTGATGTTGGACGGACGACCAATCGCTCTGCTAATGGTTCCGAGCCGCCATGGGTAACCCATGCCACTTCAGGCGCAAACCCTTCGACATGATCCTTCTCTTTTTGTAACAGGCTTTCAGGAATAAATAACGGCATATAAACATTTTCATGACCTGTTTCTTTAATACGATTGTCTAATTCATTTTTAATGTTATCCCAAAGCGCATAACCATATGGTCGAATAATCATCGAACCGCGCACGCTTGAATAGTCAATTAAATCTGCTTTCGTTACAACATCTGTATACCACTGGGCGAAATCCTCGTCCATTCCGGTAACATCTTTTACAAATTCCTTTGCCATTTTTGACACCTCATTAATATTTTTAAATACAAAAAGACCCTAATCCTCAAAAGGGACCAAGGCCTGGCGGTACCACCCTAAATTCATAAAGCTCCTGCTTTATACTCTTTCCATGGTAACGGAATTTATCCGCATGTATCTTCAAGTTACATCCGATACAGAACTCAGAGGCAGGTTCAAGTGACTGTCCTAAGAAACCTCGCACCAGTGGTTTCCTCTCTTGGTAAGACCATTTCACTCTACTAATCCCCATCATTGTTTCAATAGTATTTTTTGAAAATTATATCCGTACTGCTCGCAAATGTCAATTCCTATAGTGGAATATTTTTCTTACGAGCTACTTTAAACAACAATATAAATGGGTTAAAATGCATGTATTAGAAAAATGGAGGTGGTTTAGATGAGAAAAGATGATAAAGATGATAAAGATGATCTTGACCATGAGGAGGAAGAAAAGGAATTATTACTTGAATACATTCGGATGCAAAATGAAGCCCTTAAACGTATTTTCAAAAATACACTTGATAAAGAAAAGGAATAATAACCTCTCCATCCACCTCCTTCATCTCCAATATTCATAAAACGTTCATATCCCCAATACCTTCATAGCATTAATTAGCATTTATAATACTCTTATGTTGGTTATTTCTAGAGGTCAACACAAAAGAGGAGACGAAACATGAGTATTTTTTCAATTATTTCAGCTGTTTTTGTTACCATCGGCACCGGTTATTCGATTTATCTTGTTTACCGTCATAAAAACCAATTAGCCAACATACCAGGAATAATGATTAGTATGGTTATTGCCGTCATAACGGGCTTAACTTCCGGTAGTATTATCGGAATTACCTCTGGTGAGACATTTCTTGTCGTTGGTGTCAGTATGATTATTGGTTTCGTCATTGGTTTCTTGGCCGGGCACCCTATCGGTTTATTAGCCATCCTCATGGGCGCCATTTCCGGTTTAATGGGAGGCATAAACGGTGCTATTTTAGGCGTTTTTCTTCAATTTATTAACCCGACAATTTTACTGGGTATCCTATTAGGCTTTTATATTGTCATTATCGGGTTCGTCCTTGTGTATATTCACGTTGCCACGAATAGTAAGTTTTCAATCAATACGGGGGAGCTTTCACCTTTTGCGATTATCGCGGGTGGAGTGGTGCTCGTTTCATTGTTTTTATTTATGTATAGCAGCGATATGGTCGAAATTCCGGGGAAAAGTGAAACTCCGCAGGCACAAGCCTCACAAGAACCGACCAATCAGCAAGTGAAAAAAACAGAACTTGATGTCACTAATGAAAGTACACCCAAAGTGAAAATGCTCGTAACGGAAAAAGGTTACACACCAAATGTCATCCGGGTGAAAAAGGGAGTTCCAGTTGAACTGGAAATTGAAAATCCGCTTAAAAATAATAGCTGTTTATCCACCTTCATGATTCCTGATTTTAATGTAAATAACCTAAATTTAAAGACCGGAACAACAAACCTATCCTTCACACCTGACAAAACAGGCGAATACACGTTCAGTTGTGGAATGAAGATGTTTAAAGGTACGATCATTGTAGAATAAATATGGCTGCCATGGGATTCCCTGGCAGCCATTTTTCTAGTTTGCTATGCTATCTAAGCTATCATTTTGGCGTTTCTTTCGTTTACCTTCGGCACGGAGAACCTTGCTAGATAAGTAGATTCCCGACCCAGTAAGAACTATCATCGCTAGTGCTGTTAGATCAATCAACCACTTAATGTTGGTGTTGCCAATTCTACCTTCGTGTAGACCTCTGATCGTGCTAAGGAAAGACCCTTGACCCATTCCTCCTCCGCGTATACTACCAGCGATATTTCCATTCCCGTTAAATCCTGACGATCTTTGGAATGGGCCACTTTCAATTGAACCAATTTGCCCCTGTATCTGAGTATCTTGTCTTGGATTCTGGCTAGAATCAGATGTGGTTCCTTGCTCAGCTTGTCCCTGATTAAAAGGCCCACGATTAAATTGGCCCGGTTGGAAGTTTCCTCTCCTGCCTTCTACCTGTGATTGCCCGATTAACCATGGCTCATTCATCACCAATCCCGTAATTGACTCCATCAAGATAAGAATTGAAGCAATTAAGCCAATCCATAAATGCGCTCTTCTCATTTTCTTCATACTTATTGAACTCCCTTCGAATTTACCTCATGCTTATATCAATTGATAAACTTATTATGAAGGGAATTCCTTAAGATAATCTTAAAAAAAAGCCCATTTACTATCTTTTTTGGGCTTTTGGAAACGTGACTTCAATTGTTGTTCCGAGACCAACCGTGCTCTGCACTTTTGTTTTTCCGTGATGCTTCTCGATAATCCATTTGGCAATCGATAGTCCAAGCCCTGTTCCTTCAGCCGCTGTCCGCGTCTTATCACTTTGATAGAAACGGTCAAAGATTTTTGGGATATCTTTTTCAGGTATACCCATCCCGTTATCCTTTACCTGAAAGAAAATCGAAGAATGACTTTGCTTGCACGTTAGCACGATTTCGCCGCCCTCTTTTGTATACTTTAGAGCGTTATCTACTAGAATAACAATCAATTGATGAATTCTTTCTTTATCTGCAAAAATTGTAACAGGCTCAAGCGCCTCAATCCGAAGTGACTTTTCTTGATACATCGCTATTTCTTCGTAGTGATGCATGATTTCCGTTAAAAGACTATCCAGTTGGAAGACCGACTTTTTCATTTCAATTTGATCAGAATCAGATCTGGCTAGGGTTAATAAATTGGTTACTAGTTTCGAAAGTCTTCTTGATTCATTTGAAATTGTCGAAACATCAAGAATTTTTTCCTGTACAGTGGCAAATGGCGCCCTTAATAGCAAATCAGTTTTAGCCTGAATAACCGCTAGAGGCGTCCGTAGCTCGTGCGAGGCATCCGAAACAAACTCCTGCTGCTTTTGCCAGGCATTTTTAATCGGAACCAATGCCCTTCCGGCTAAGAAATAACCCGAGGCAACAGCACAAATGATTCCCACACCACAACCAATCAGCATAATCAACAACAGTCTGTCCAATAATTCTTTTTCCGAATTTACATTGCGAATAAATTGAACAGTCACGTTTCCAAGTTCAGGACTTACTACCTCGATGGCAACATATCGAAACGAAAAGTGTTCAACCTCTATATCCTGCAAGCTGTTTAATTTTTTTGGATGGACGAGTTCCTCATTATCTTGAAAAAGTTGAGAATCCCTTGTTTCTCCCGCTAAAAGCCGATTATTATCATCCCATATTAAAGTAATAATTCTTGGGTCTCTTCTAACAAATCGAGGATCCCCATCGCCGCCGCGAATTTCTCCCGGACCTTTTGACAATTGTTGAAAATGATTAACAGATTCAAGTAAGGAATGATTAACATCCTTATACAGTTTATTATCGGTATAAAAATAAATAATGCATCCTAGGATACTAATTACAACTATAAAGACCAATGAATTTAACCATGTAAGCCTGATATGTGTTTGACGAAACATTTGCTACTCCTATTCTACATTCAACATATAGCCGACACCGCGGACAGTTTTTATATCGGTATGATACCCAAAGGGCTCTAATTTTTTCCGAAGATGATGCACAAACACTTCTACAATCGCAACGGTGGTATCAGAGTCAAACCCCCATACACGATCATAAATTTGCTCTTTCGTTAAAATAGCTCCTTTATTTTGAATCAAATATTCCAGGAGCACATATTGCTTGGCAGTCAGTTTTATCGACTCGCCATCGACTAAAATATCTCGTTCCTTACCCATTAGCTCAATTCCCCGATATTGAATCGTTTGATTTGTGGTTAAACTGCCACTTCTTCTTAACAATGCCCGAATTCTTGCCTTTAACTCAGCTGCCTGAAAAGGCTTAACTAAGTAATCATCACCCCCACTGTCTAACCCCTTCACGCGATCCTCTAAAGAATCTCTAGCGGTAAGGAATAAAACAGGTATCTTTAATCCTTCTTTTCGGATCGTTTGCAAGACCTCAAAGCCATCAATTTCCGGAATCATCACATCCAAAAGAATGGCATCATGAATATTTTGCATCGCAAGAAATAATGCATCTTCCCCGTTTGAGGCTTGATCGACCTCAAATTCATCTGATAAAAGCTGGACAATGGACTCAAGTAAGGGAAGATTGTCTTCAACTACTAATAAACGCATTTCTACCTCTCCTTTATAAAAGGGAATTCACATCATTATATCGGAAATAAAGCGGACGCAATAGTAGCGATCCGCCTTATACCTGCACTATTCATATCTTAGCGCTTGAATTGGATTTAGTTTTGAAGCTTTATTTGCAGGAAATACCCCAAATACAACTCCGACAACTAGCGAGAATAAAAAGGACAATACAAGGACGGAAGAAGAAAATGAAACGCTCAACCTTAATAGTGTTGATAATATTTTCCCTAAGCCAACCCCCGCTATTATGCCAATGATTCCTCCGACACCACTTAACACAACCGCTTCAATCAAAAATTGAAGAAGGACATCCCGTCTTTTCGCGCCAATTGCTTTTCTAATTCCAATTTCCTTTGTCCGTTCCGAAACAGAAACGAGCATGATATTCATGATGCCGATCCCGCCAACAAGTAAGGAAATGCTGGCAATACCTCCCAACATCATCGTCATGGTATCAGAAACAGAACTCATCGTGTCCATGATATCTTGCTGGTTTGTCACACTATAGGAATCACTCTTATTTGGATAAAGTGAAGCCATTGTCATTTTAATCTCATTCATCACAAAATCCATTTGATCCTCGCTTTTCCCCTGTAAATAGACCTGATTGATTGTCGAACTTTTTACTAAGCGCTGACCTGTGCTAAGTGGTACAATGACAACATTGTCCCCGCTCTGTCCCATTGAACTACCTTTAGAAACCAGCACCCCTACAACCTTAAACGATGTTCCTTCTATTTGGAGATATTGCCCCACGGGGTTTTCAGTTCCAAAAAATGTAGTAGCAGTATCCGCACCAAGAACGACAATCTTTTGCCGGTACTCCATATCAAGATCGGTAATAAAACGGCCCGCACTTACCGATGTATCTCGAACAGTCGAGTAGTCAGCATTCGTCCCAGTCAAGGTAACTTGTGAGGTTGTCCGATCTTTTTTCACATTCACACGTCCTGAGACGACTGGTGACACCGCTTTGACGCCGTCTAATTTACTCAATTCACTAATTTTATCCTCTGTTAGGGCTACATCCGTTCCAAACGTATTGATTGTTAGTAGATTCGTACCTAGCTGATTGATTTGACTAGTTACATTTCGTGCCGATCCCTGGGCTATCGAAACGAGAATGATAACCGAAGAAACCCCGATAATCATCCCGAGCATTGTTAGAGCAGATCTGAGTTTGTTCCCCTTTATACTACGCAGAGCCATTTTAATAGATTGCACGACTCCCAATGTGTTCACCTCCACTCTCCTGCAATTGCCCATCTTGAATGCTTACCATTCGATTCGCTTGTTTGGCAATTGCTAAATCATGAGTAATTAAAATAATCGTATGGCCCAATTCATTCAATTCTTTCATGACTTTTAAAATTTCCTTACTTGTTTTGCTATCGAGTGCACCGGTGGGTTCATCTGCAAGGAGAATAGCCGGATTGCTAACAAGGGCCCTTGCTATGGCTACCCTTTGTTGCTGACCGCCTGAAAGCTGGGTTGGTAAATGACCCGCTCTCTCTTGTAACCCAACTTTGGTTAAGCCGCCCAAGGCCCGTTCGCGTCGTTCCTTTGCTGGTACACCACTGTACAGCAACGGCAATTCTACATTCTCAAGCGCAGTTAATTTCGTTAACAAATTAAAGTTTTGAAAAATAAAACCGATTTTCTGATTACGAATAATGGCCAATTGGTTATCATTCATTTTCCCAATATCCTTACCATCGAGGAGATATTTACCTGATTGTGGCCTATCAAGGCAGCCAATCATATTCATGAGCGTCGATTTTCCCGATCCAGATGGGCCAATAATGGCTAAAAACTCACCTTTTTCTATCTCAATTGATACATCATGTAAGGCATGTACCGTTTCACCACCAAGCATATAGGTTTTCATGAGATTACTTATTTGAATGATTGGTCTACCCATTAGTTTCCACTCCTTCCACTCACTTGTCCGGGTCCACCTCCATTACGGTTCATTCCGCCCATGTTACCCATACCTCCCATACCGCCGCCAAAACCGCCTTGCATCATTCTGCGGGAATTATTGGTGGAGTTCCCTGAAGCCAATTGAGGTAATTGAATCGTATCTCCTGCTGAAATACCTTCAGTAATTTCAACGTAATCTTCATTTGCTAGGCCTGTCTTCACAACTTTTTGCTCACTTTCAATGGTCTGGTTATCAGATCCGGATGAAACTGCAAGAACATATTTTTCACCATTGGCAGTGTGAATTGCATCTAGAGGAACATAAAGAGCATCCTCTTTACTTGCTGTTAGAATACTTGCTTCGACACTCATTCCGACTTTGAGGCTTTCAGCGTTATCAATATGAATGGTGACATCAAATGTCGATACCCCATTAGTGGATATACCTTCATCAGCAACCGCCGATACTTTTCCCGTATATGTGTGATCCGGAGAAGCATTTACCTTTACATTAACAACTTGACCTTCTTTAATTTTACTAATATCAAGCTCATCAATTTGAACCAATGTTTGTAAGTCTTGATAGTTTGTCACATGCGCAACAACTTGTCCGGAAGTAACACGCTCGCCAGCAGCTACGGAAATAGTAGTAATTCTCCCGGTAGCAGGTGCTGTAATTGGATCACTGCCATCTGTAAAGGTAATCAGTTCGTCCCCTTCCTTTACTTCCTCGCCCGTTGCCACTAACACTTCATCAATTTCCTCATTATTGCTAATTGATTTAATATCTGCACTTATGACCGGTTGAACTGTTCCTGATCCGCTAATATCAACTTCCAACTTCCCTTTTTGAACAACTGCCGTTCTCCCTTGAGACATAGTGGTTTGGGTATTTGTTTTTGAGGAATACCATTGATAGCCGACAAAACCAACTACCAGAACCCCTACTCCTATTAAAATCCATTTTTTCATCTATGCTTACTCCTTTTCTAATCCTGGTCATCATGCCAGAATCTGTTTTAGAATAAGCCCATTATTCAGTTTGTTCCTTAACTTTTCCTTAAAGGAAAAGTTGGGATGTTATAGTAGTCTAACGCTTTAGTATGGTGAAATAATTAATAATTGAAAAAATTCTTTCTTTTGTATAATATTCTGTTATATAATAAGAAACATAAAGAAAAAAGGGGGAAATTTATGGAGAACTTTGTTAATTGGTTAAATGGAATTATTTGGAGTCAGGCATTAATTTATTTGTGTTTAGGGGTAGGGTTGTTTTACACAATTGCCACTAGGTTTCTTCAAGTCAGACATATGAAAGATATTGTATCGTTGATGTTTAAAGGGGGAAAATCTGAAGCAGGTATTTCTTCATTTCAAGCATTAAGTCTTTCGTTATCAGGCCGTGTTGGTACAGGAAACATTGCCGGTGTTGCAACCGCTATTGCATTTGGAGGACCGGGTGCGGTTTTCTGGATGTGGATGATGGCCTTCTTAGGTGCTGGTTCCGCCTTCATCGAGTCTGCTTTAGGGCAAGTGTATAAAACAAAACAGGATGGTCAATACCGTGGCGGCCCTGCATATTACATAGAAAAGGGACTAAATATTAAATGGTATGCTGTTTTATTTGCTATTGTAACCGTTATCGCAACAGGAGTGCTTCTACCGGGGGTTCAATCAAATAGTATTTCCTTAAGTGTTGAAAACGCTTTCGGAATTAGTCCGGCGATAACTGGCGGCATTATCGTTGTTTTCCTCGCTATCATCATCTTTGGCGGTGTAAAACGGATTGCTCGGGTTGCTGAATTTGTTGTCCCGTTCATGGCCTTAGGATATATTTTAGTTGCTCTTCTTATTACCTTTATGAATATTTCTGAATTACCTGGCGTGTTAAAACTAATCTTCTCAAGTGCTTTTGGTACGGATGCGGCATTTGGCGGGATCCTAGGTGCAGCCATTTCATGGGGAGTTAAACGTGGAATCTATTCAAATGAAGCTGGTCAAGGTACTGGACCACATGCTGCAGCTGCTGCTGAAGTATCGCATCCCGCGAAACAAGGAATTGTACAAGCATTCTCGGTGTACGTAGATACTTTATTAGTTTGTTCTGCAACAGCATTTATGATTCTCATCACAGGTATGTACAATGTTACTCCTGAGGGTGGAAAAGCGATTGTTACAAACCTTGGAAAAATGGAACCAGGTCCTGGCTATACACAAAAAGCCGTAGAAGCCGTTTTCCCTTCCTTTGGGGCTCCGTTTGTAGCGATTTCATTGTTTTTCTTCGCTTTTACGACCATTATGGCCTATTATTACATGGCAGAAACAAACCTTGCCTATATTAATAGAAAAACAAAACGTCCTTGGACTATCTTCCTTTTAAAAGTTGTCATCTGCGGAATGGTATTCTACGGCAGTGTCAAAACAGCTGGTCTTGCATGGGCCTTAGGCGATGTCGGGGTAGGAAGTATGGCTTGGTTAAATATCATCGCGATCCTTCTCCTAACAAAACCGGCCTTTAAAGTGTTAAAAGACTATGAAGCTCAATTAAAAGACGGAAAAGATCCAGTGTTTGACCCTGTTAAGCTGGGAATTAAAAATGCAGATTATTGGGAGCATGAGCATTCTAATCCACTTGAAACTGAAAAGACAGGCTGATGCATGAAATAATTGGGATTGTGGGACTAACTTATTAATAGTTAGTCCCTCATTTCTTTTAGCTGAAGATAAAATGAAACTTTTTGTCCCCAATCTCGTACAATTAAAGAGCAGTAAATTATTTTCTTAATCTTGAAGTTTTTCCCTTTTCAAAAATTGCATTATAATCTACATATAAAAAGATATGGATAAGGAGTGACAAGTGTGGGTGTTACACTTAGTAAAGGACAAAAGGTTGACTTAACGAAATCACATCCCGGCTTGCAAAATGTTGTTGTCGGTTTGGGCTGGAATGGCAGCAATCTCAGTTCCAACTTTGATTTGGATGCCTCAGCATTTTTATTAGGCGAATCTGGAAAAGTAAACAGTGACCAGGACTTTGTTTTTTATAACAATCCTAATGGGGGAAATGGCTCAATCATTTACAGCGGTGACAGCAGAATTGGTTCGGGTGTCAATGATGATGAACAGATCAGAATTGATTTGAAGAAAGTACCCGCTCATATTCACCGAATTGCATTTACGATTACGATTCACGATGCACAGGTCAAACAGCAAAATTTCGGACAAATAGCAGAATCTTATGTTCGTATTTTTAATGAGCTGACGAATGAAGAATTATTGCGGTTTAACTTAGGCAGGAACTTTACGGTGGAAACAGCAATTGTTGCAGCTGAAGTATACCGTCATAATGGCGAATGGAAATTCAATGCAATCGCAAGTGGTTTTCAAGGTGGATTAGCTGCCTTGTGCCGCAACTTTGGGATAACAGTGGATGATCCACCTGCAAATGCATCAGCAGCAACTCAACAGCTAAATTATCAACAAAATCAAATTCCTACTAACTCTTTTCAACCAAATAATTCATTTCAGCAAAGTCATGTGAACCAATATGATCCTTATCAGCAAAACCAAACTAGCTATAATCCATATCAACAGAACAACCAGCCAGGTAATAGCTCCCACCAGCAGCCGGCCTATGGGTATCCATCACAGACGGCATACCCATCGACTTCTAACTCCCGTCAAACTTATGGCGGTGACGATATAATGTGCCCGCGCTGCCATTCAACAAATGTTCGAACCGGGAAAAAGGGATTTGGTCTTGGTAAGGCAGCTATAGGCGGGTTAATCCTAGGACCGGTCGGTTTACTTGGGGGGTTTATTGGCCAGAATCAATTAAAGTTCAGCTGTAATAGCTGTGGTAATAATTGGTCTCCTTCGCAAACAGATTATGCCGAATGGGCAAACAATCAAAAGCGAAAAGCACAGGATGTATTCAATCGTTATAAAAGCCAGGACGTACTAGATGCCGTTGTTGCTGCCTGTGCTTTAGTCGCCATGGCCGACGGTTATCTAGACGCGGCGGAACGGCAGAAAATGCTCGAATTTGTTCATCAAAGTGAAGAATTACGCGTATTCGATACAAATAAGGTCATTCAGAAATTCAATTTATTCATTACAAAAATGGAAAATGACCGCATGTTGGGTCGCGCCGAAGCATTTCGTGCCCTTGGGAAGATAAGAACTAAGCCCGAAATAGCGCGATTAGTTGCCCGCTATTGCATTGCAATTGGCTATGCAGATGGTAACTTCGACCCTAATGAACAACAGATGGTTGCAGATATCTGCAGGGAGCTTGGCCTAAACCCAGCTGAATTTCTTTCGTAATAAAATAAGCCCTATTTCCAACTAGGAAATGGGGCTTTTACTATTTTGGGATAGGATAGATTTCGACATTGAGAAACGTCCAGCACCAGTCGCCATCAGCTAGTGTAGTTCGCTCTTCTTATTGCCAAACACGTTTATTTTCTACCCTCTTTGTAAGACCCTGAGCATCTAATCTTTCTAAAAATGGAATCATGTATTTTCTTGAAAGGCCAAGAATTTCCTTTGCATCACCGACTTCAAATTCAGTACCTGTTCGACTCCGAAGTTTATCAACTGCTTCCCTGAAAACGTCCCCAACATAGGCAAATTGCTCATCTAGCTGAACGATTAATGCCTGGTCTTCAAGGAATCTCTTTAAGTCAAACTCCAAGTTATCTGGAATCCCTGCAGAAGAAAAATAATCCTTAAGATACCGGACCATAAGCCCATCCTTTTTTAATTCCTTTAGCAAATTGTCGGTCCGCTTTTCCCAGCTTTTCGGGACATGGGGAACAAAGGATTTTAGGGATACGAATTGTTCTTTCCGCTTAAAAATTCGATTTGTGATTCCGTTTTCTACGACAAAATCAAGCAAGGATTTAGGGAACCTTTTTTGTAAAATATGTAATAGCTCTGCCTTGTTTACTCCTGTTTTCATTGAATAAGCCAGATGGAATTCCTGTAATCTATCAAATACATCTTCTTCGATGGAATTGATTATTGATTGAAGTGTATACTCTTTTCCATTAAATAAAACAAATTCGGCATCTGTCAATTGCTCCTTTAATACTTCCTCATCAAGTGCTGTCCGTTTGATTAACTCATGTATCGGAAGGCTTTTCCCTTCCACTAATGCTGCCGTTATTCGTTCCTTTGGTGTACCAACCTTTTTCTTCTCAAGCTCTTCAACAGTCTGATTTCCGAAGCGATACTTATTTCCACGTGGGTCAATAACCCAGCCGCCGCCAATTGTTTCCTGAGGGCTTGGTCTACGTAAAATGAAGCGATCGCCGCGTTTCGTCAGTATTTCCTCCTCGAGTCGCAACTGACAAAGAATCTCGCCATTTTCTTCTTTAATTTCATTACGGTCAAAGAATACAATCCGTCCCATTACCTCCGCCGTGCCAATATGAAGCTTAATTGGCATCCGTTGCTTGACCAGATGTTCAAGATCCTCAACTACCCGAATTGCCACATCTACTGTTTTCGTCACAATAAAATGTTCGGACGAAACAAGGACATCTCCCCGTTCTAAATCTTCCCTTGATACATTTGAAAGATTAATTGCGGTCCTCTGTCCTGCAAACGCCTTTTGGGCTTGCTTATGGTGTACTTGTATCTGCCTGGCTCTTACCTCCAGCCCGGTCGGCATTATTTTCAATGTTTGTCCTTCTTCAACGGTCCCTTCATAAACCGTTCCACGCACGACAGTGCCTTGACCTTTAACCGTGAACACTTGATCAATCGGCAGACGGAAAGCCCCTTTTGCGTCACGCATTTCTTGTTCCATTAAGGATTTGATAATTAGGTCTTTTATCTCACTAATTCCTTTTTTTGATAGGCTGTCAACGAGCACAAATGGAGCGTCCTCAAAAACAGTAGCGGTTAGCTCTTCTAAAATATCATCCTTGACCAGTTCAATAAACTCTTCGTCTACCCTGTCAATTTTTGTGATTGCAATTACACCATTCTTTATTCCTAAAAATTTTAGAATTTCCAGATGTTCCCTTGTCTGTGGCATCACACCTTCATCTGCCGCAACGACCAGCACCACCAAATCAATTCCGGCAACTCCGGCAATCATTTGCCTGATAAACCGTTCATGTCCAGGAACATCAATAACAGAAATTTGGATTTCATCGTCTTCATATAATGGAGCAAATCCGAGTTCAATCGAAATTTGTCGTTCTTTCTCTTCTTTAAGTCGGTCCGTATCAACATTGGTTAACGCTTTTGTTAAAGACGTTTTTCCATGGTCAATATGCCCCGCCATCCCAATGGTAAAATATCGTTTTTCCAAGCTTGCCACCTTCTTAATCGTTCTACCATTCTACTGTAGCCTTTAAAGCCACTTTGTTCAAGTGAACATAGTTGAATTCATTTCTGACCACAAAAAATAATAATTTTTTAGGCAAAAACATTCACAAATTTTTCAAAATTTTATATAATGGGTTTATAAATTTGCATCTACGCAACTTTTGTTCACTAGAGAACAAACCTTGCGCCTACGAAAAACACAAAAGAAAGGTTGGTATCTGATGAGCCAAACTAATTCACTTGCAGTTGACAAGGCTCGGGCAACGGAAGATCGGACAGTATCCGCCGCAAGAGATGCCATAAATGGAAAAGTAAAAGGAATTCGTGCATTATTGCCGTTTCTTGGTCCTGCCTTCATCGCATCTATTGCATATGTTGATCCGGGAAATTTTGCTACTAACATTCAAAGCGGTGCCCGCTTTGGTTATAAAATGCTTTGGGTAATTGTGTTAGCTAACTTAATGGCGCTTCTTTTACAGAACATGTCTGCCAAACTAGGAATCGCCACAGGGAAAAGCCTGCCTGAAATTTGCCGGGATCATATGCCGAAATGGCTTACCATGATCATGTGGATTGTTTCAGAGTTAGCAGCGATGGCAACAGACCTTGCCGAATTCTTAGGGGCAACACTCGCATTAAACTTACTTGCTGGCATTCCCATGTTGTTTGCTACCATTATTACAGGTGTCGTCACTTATTTGATTTTGATGTTAGAAAAATTTGGCTTCCGGCCGTTAGAAAAATTCATCGCTGCCTTTGCGATGCTAATCGGCCTTTGTTACTTAGTGGAAACAATCCTTTCCAAGCCAGACTTCTCACAAATTGCCTACCATAGTGTTGTACCATGGCTTGGTAACAGTGAAAGCATTATGCTCGCTGTCGGAGTAATCGGCGCAACTGTTATGCCGCATGCGATTTATTTGCACTCGAGCTTAACACAGAACCGGATTGTTCCTCGTAATGATATGGAAAAAATAAAAATTCAAAAGTTTAGTACAAAAGAAATCTTGATTGCGATGACACTTGCCGGCTTCGTCAATTTAGCGATGATGTATATGGCGGCATCGGTTTTCAATACATCCGGTCAAAGCCATATTGCCGACCTAACAACGGCGTACCATACCTTAACACCATTACTTGGTTCAGCTGCAGCCAGTGTATTCTTAATTTCTTTACTTGCTTCGGGTGTTTCAAGTTCTGTTGTCGGTACTATGGCTGGGCAAGTCATCATGCAGGGGTTCGTGGGATTCACCATTCCATTATGGATCCGCCGCTTGGTCACCATGCTTCCAACCGTGATTATCGTAGCCATCGGTGTCGATCCAACTCAAACATTAATTATTAGCCAAGTCGTGCTAAGTGCTGTATTACCATTTCCAATTATCGCCTTAATCTACTACACACAAAAGAAAGACCTCATGGGTGTGCTGACGAATAAACGAATTACAACCGTTCTTTCATCGTTGTTTGCAGTAATTATTCTCGGATTAAATGTTTGGATGGTTATTCAGATGATTATGGGGTAATATTTACAAAAAGGAAAAACACTATCATTTTTTTGATGGTGTTTTTTTGAAGTTACTTATAAACAACCCTGGAACTACTTCAACATCGCCAACCAACCTATAGCCATTTTTTAGATACAGTTTTTTCGCTGGTGGATTGTCTTTACCTGTCGATACTTTAATAACGTTTAAATCTTTATTCTTTTTCTCTACTTCCTCCAACAACCTTTGTGCAATTCCTTTACGAAAATGGGTAGGATCGACGACCATTCGGCAAATCGTCAGTTCCTCTCCCTCAATCGTATAGGAAAGCGCACCAACGAGTTTTGTGTCCTCAAAATAGCCCAAGAATAATTCGCCACACCCTTTTAACGCTTCCATTGTCTCTTTCAGTGGGGGAATATCGAAAAAGTTAATTAACTTTGCCTCCACTAAATAAGAAGCTTTTTGCAGTTCAAACAATTCCTTGACAAGGTCACACCTATGTAAATCAATCTCTTTAATCATGCTTTAAAACTCCTCTTTTACTAAACATAAATAATCCCCCACAAAAAGTGGGGGAAGGAAAAAATTTCAGGCAACTTTAATAGCTTTTCCAAATGGTACTCTTGGCAAAATAGCTCCCGGAACAAGCCAAAATAATTCAAAATCCACCTTATCCATTTCTTCAGAAAAAAAGCCGGTGACATCTGTAATATAAAACAGGGTATCAATGTTTTCTTCTTTTGCCCACTCCAGCACTAATGTATAGGAAGATTTCCCATGCGTATAGTATTTAATCGTATCGCTTTTTACGGGGGAAATACTTCGAATTTTGAAATCTGCTTGAACCAATATCGTATCTGGTTTCAGTTGTTCAAACAGTTTCACTATGTTATTGATCAAAAGGCTCGGTGCTTCATTCGTGGATGTATCAACAGCCAGCGCAACCTTTTTATCTTGCCGCTGCTGGATCATGGAAAGCATAGTTTTATGCCATTTCAATCCCATCAACCCCTTTATTTGAATGAGTGAACCATCTTATTTTAGGTTATTAAGTATGGATTATAGCCGGATAATACTGGCAGAGAAAATCTACCTTTATGGGGGAAACTAACAGTATTGCGAAAGGTGTGAAACCTGATTAAGTGTTTTGATTTTCCACCTGTTTTCATGGAAGTGAATATCATTGAAACACGCATTTTCTATCTTAGTTTTCCGATAATCCAATTCACCGTTAGATATTTCAGCAAGAATCGAATTTATTACTGCCCCATGTATTACCAGCAACACCCTTTGATCCCGGTATTCTTGCTTTATTTTATCCAAACCTGCCATAACTCGTTTCGAAAGGGACAACTCATCTTCTTCATTAGGATACCGATGGTCTGGATATTTCGCCTTCCTTTCCTCAAAAGTCAATCCTTCCGCTTCCCGAAAAATTTTTCCTTAAATTCCTCCATTACAACAAGCGGAATATTTATACTGCTATTAATGATTTCCGCTGTTACCTTCGCCCTTTTTAGAGGACTTGTTATGATGACATCCCACGAAGTTCGTTTTAGGAACACGCCACATTCCTCAGCTTGTTGAACGCCCTTTTCATTTAACGGAATATCCGTACTTCCTTGAATTCTGCCTATCGCATTCCAATCAGTTTCGCCATGACGAATTATGCAAATGGTTGTAATTTTGACCTTCCCCTTTCAGAAATGAAACTTTCATTCTTCTACAATCTTAATATACTTTTTATCCAACGGAAAATGCGACACTTATTCCATTTAAGTATCGCATTTGGTTATATATTCTCTATGTTAGTTTATTTTGATAATGTTCCGCAACTAATTTCCAATCCTCCACAAATGTTGACCAAAGATTAGGCCTGCGTCGAACTGCTAATGGGTGGTAGCCTACCGCAGTGGGGTAACCCTGGACTTGATGAATGGTGCCGCGAAGTTTCTTGACTTCCGCCTCAGGCTCTTGGAAAAACGACTGAACCGCAACATTCCCTAAACACAAAATGAGCTCTGGCTTTTTTGCCATAAGCTGTTGGTCAAGATGCCACATACATGTCTGTCTTGTTTTTTCTTTTTCATAGGCACGAACAGGTCTTCTTTTTAAAATAAAGGTCACATATATATCTTCCATCGTCAAGCCAAATTCACTGGCTCCTTTTTGCAAAGTTTGCCTTGTCCCACATACAATGGAGTTCCCTTCACGATCCTCCCGTGCGCCGGGATTATCCAAAATAATCATGATTGGTGCTTCCGGGTTTCCTTCACCCCAAATCATTCGGGAACCATGCTTGTCTAGGCCGCATTTACAGCAATTGATTTGGTCTTCAGGTGTTGGTTCTTCCGGCCAAAGGGACGGACAAAATTCTGTCATGCAACTTTCCTCCAGACTGAGATGGCTTAAAAAGGCAGTGATTAGTCCTTGTTGTAGTATTCTCTTTTTTTCTTGAGATAATCTTTTTCACATTTCAACAGTTTATAGGTAATAGCATTACCCTTTGCCTTTTTCTTTTCCACGACTTCCCACTTAAAATTGGTAAGCTTTAGATGCACCGCAACATTGGTATTATCCGGCTGCTTATATAGCAAATAGGCTTCTAATGGCCTGACAAATAAACTCGGTTTACCACGGGAGGCTACGATGAATTGTTGATGTAGTGATTGATACACTTCATCAAGTTCTTTTCCACCATAAATAAGGTGAGCAGCATCTAATCCCCTATCTGTTACCTCTGTATACCTTTGATCATCAATGTCCAATTCCAGCCCAGTAATAATATCTTTCATGATTGCTTTATTAAATTCCACATCTCGTTTTCCCCTATTTTCAAGGCAATCAGCTGATAAGCTCGGTAGGTCTTCTGCCTGGAATTTCAAAGCAGGAAGGCAAAAAACCACAATTAGTCCCGCAATCATAATGGTTGAAATTTTCATGTAAAGGAGCACCCCTAATAATGTATGAGCATATTATTCTGCATTATTAGGAAATTCATACCAAACTAGATCTCAATATTTTTAATTATTCTCATTAATACCTTCCTAGCATTTTTTCTGCCTTTGATGATAAAAGTGCTGAAACTCCAAATGCAGCGGAATTCGTCTCGACGAAATCCGCTGCATGAATACCATTTAGTTCGTAAACATAAATTCCGTTCTGCTGCCTGTCTGACCTGCAATTACTTCAAGTCTGACATCAATTCTTTCCTTTAATTCCGGGACGTGTGAGATAATACCGACTAAACGACCGCTGCTCTGGATATCCATTAAAGCTTCAATCGCTTGGTCTAGCGATTCAGGGTCAAGCGTGCCAAACCCTTCATCGATAAACATTGTTTCCAACGAGACACCGCCAGCATAGTTTTGCACCACATCTGCTAGACCTAATGCAAGTGAAAGGGATGCCTTAAAGCTTTCGCCGCCCGATAAGGTTCTCACATGGCGTTCCTGACCAGTATATTGGTCAAAGATAAGCAATTCCAAGCCGCTTTGGGCATTTCCTTTTGATCGGTCCGTTTTTCTTAACAATTGAAAACGTCCGGAAGTCATCTTTCGCAAGCGGACATTGGCTTCTCGCAATATATCATCTAAGAAAGCGGCAAGCACATACCGTTCAAACGTGACCCGGAAATTATTTTGTCCTTTGGTTATTTCATAGAGATGACCCATTAATTTATACCGTTCCTCTAAAAGCTTCATACGTTCATTCAATTGCTCAACTCGGTTATAAATTTCTTCATTATCACGCTTTTTAACAAAAAGATCATTCTTCTTTTGGTTTACTTCTTCGATGGCTATTCCCAGTTTCGCAAGCTCAGTCTTTAATCCTTCAACATCCGGAGTTTTGACCTCTGCTAACAAATCCGTTAATTCCTTCAACCTATCCGAAACCGAACGCAGCTCTTCACGATAACTGCGAATTTCAGCCTCAAGGCTACGTATCTCTTCCTCTGAACGCTTAGAAGCAGCATACATGCCATATTTTTCAAAGCCTTGCACAGCTAAATTTTTGATAAAGATTTCTCGTTCATGAGTAAGTTCATGTTGTTTATCGGCTAAATGTTTCTCAGCATCCTTCAATCGAGCGGATTCAGTAGATAGCTTCTCTCTCACTGTCTGTAAGTTTTTCTGTGCATCTTCTAACTGCTTCACCAATTTTTCATGTTGACTTTTTGCTGTAAAAAAAGCCTTTTCGTATTCCGCCTCCGAACGCAAATTCTCAGGGATAACATCCATCATTCTAGTTAAATTCGTGTTCTTTTCCGTGTATTGCACCGTCAATTCTGTCACGTCAGTAGAAAATTGCTGGATTGCGTTTTGTAACAGAATCTTATCAGATTCTCTTTTGTCCCATTCTTGGTTAATTTGATGAAGTTGTTTGATTTTCTTATCAAGATCGGCTTGAATCTGTTTGAGTGCGTTTTTGGCTGCAATCGTTTCAGCTTTCACAAATGATAGATTGCTTTTGGTAAAATCTGCTCGGACTGCACGTATTTCTGCTGTCATTTCGGCAAGGGCTTCCTTCTGAATCTTTTCTGTGGACTGGCTCTGATAAAGCTTTGCTTCATCTGCAGACTTTTCCTTTTCCCATTTGGCAGCAAGCTCTTTTGCCGTCTTCATGTCATGTTCATTTGGAATGCTCCCATCCTGCCTTATTGCCGGAGAAGGATGGTGCTCAGAGCCGCATACAGGACAAGCCTCTCCAGTTTGGAGTCTTGAAGCTAAGAGGGTGGCCTGTCCATGAAGCCATTTACCTTCCAAGTCCTCCACAAGTGCCTTGGCATCCATGAATTTTGCGAACGTATTTTCATATCGATCAGTAATTGCCTTAAGGTTTTCCACTGCTGTCTGGTGGCGTACATAGAACGTTTCATATTTTTCAAAGCGGTCAAGCTCGGTTTGCAGCCTTTCCATTTGCCGCTCATTCTCCAAATAAGTTAGCTGCCCTTTTTCAATCTCGGACTTTTGCAGCTGAAGGGATTTCATTATTTCATCATTTTGAACCAGATTCCCTTCGGCCTTTTGCAACTTTTCCTTAGCTGCGTTTAAAAGTGTAGCTTTTACCGAGGTTTCCTTAACTAAGGCATGATACGAGTATACGTCCTCTTTTATATTAAGCAACTGATTCACTTTTTCTAAGACAGCCTGCCGCTCGTTTTCACGTTTGACCTCTTTTTGGAGCTCATCCTCATGCTGCCTACCAAGCACGTCCAAGTTTTCTATTCTTTCCTTAATCGTTTGGACTTCACCCATCAGTTTGTCAGCATCTCGTTTTAAGCGATGGCATAGCTCCTCCTGCTGTGCAAGGAGTGCAGCCTTTTGCGCATTCTGAACCTGGAGCTCCTTTTCAACAAATAAATCCTTTTGGGATTCAAGCTGCCCTTTTTGGTTCTTTAATGCATCTCTTGTTTGCAGCTGTTTCAAGATTGCTTCTGCCTCGAATAACTGCCCCTTTAACCGGTCCTGCTCCTGAAGCCTGTTGCTATAATCGGAATTCAGTTGTTCAAGCATTTCAGCCAAACCTACAATTTCAGCTTGTAACAGCGGCATAATAACGGTGTCATTAACGCTGCCCGCTTCCAGGTAATCAAGGAGCTCTCCATTCGTTACTGCCTGAATACGGCGAATGGCTTCATTGCGAGCTTGGACTTGGTCTTCAACCGATTTTTTCAGTACCGTCGCTTCTTCCTTTAACTTGTCCTCAACCATTTTATAGAGCTGGGTATGGAACAGCCGCTGTAAAATCACTTCTTTATCCTTACTGTCAGAGGTCAACAGCTTGCGGAATTCTCCTTGCGGAATCATTAAGATTTGCCGGAACTGATTCGCGTCAATTAACATGATTTCCTTTATCTTTTCCTCTACATCACTAATCTTTGTTGCCAGCAGGGTTTTCTCGCCTTCCTCATTCCACATATATAATTCGGCCTTTGCGCCAAGCTGTGTAAAGCCGTCACCCTTGTCTTTCTTCTTCGGTTGCTGTGGGGACCGAGTAATTGAATACACCTTGTTTCGTAAGGAGAAATCTAGTGAAACCTCTGTTAACAAGTCATTGGCAGCAAATTGACTGCGGAGCTCTGGGCCATTACGATCCTCACCGCTTGCTTTACCATAAATCGCATAACTAATCGCATCAAAAATCGTCGTCTTGCCTGCTCCAGTTTTTCCTGAAATGACAAACATCGTGCGGTTGCCTAATGAAGTAAAGTCAATCTCTTCCCTGCCAGCATAGGGTCCAAACGCCTGCATTGTTAATTTCAATGGTTTCAATGTAAGCCCCCCTCTCTCAACACTTTGTCAATAATATCAGCCATTACCACTTTCTTATCATCTGTAAATTCAGCGGTGGTCATTTCTGCATAAAATTGTTCAAATAACTCAATTTCTGACTTTTTCTCGCTTCGGAGGGCATGAAAAGACTGTTTTTTCTTTAAATCGGTGATATCAATCTTCCGTTCCAGATGAAGAACATTCGGATAAACCTGCCTTAATTTATTAATCGGATCAATCAACGCACCTTCATCGAGAAGGGTAATTTTTAAAAAGTCATGAAGCTGTTCTTTTTCATAAAAATGCGGATCCAACAGCTCCTCTAGATGCCCTTCTAATTCCCGCATATCATGTTTTGGCGTAAGTGAGCGATAGCGGTGCGTAAAGTTTCCTTTTTCATCCATTTCAACAATAGAAATAGACTTTTTTTGTTTTGCTTCGGAAAAAGAATATTTTAAGAGCGAGCCAGAATATTTGACTTTTTGATGGTTGATGGCATCAGGACTGTGGAGATGGCCAAGTGCTGAATAGGAAAAGGGTTCAAACAATTCTGCTCCAACACACCCAGAGCCCCCAACCGATAATATCCGTTCAGAGTCTGAGGTTTGACCACCCAAAACAAAGGCATGTCCAACCAAGACGTTTGGTTCATTCGGGTTAATGAATTCCTCCATTTTACCAATCAGAGCTTTCATTGCATCTTGATGGGAATGGACGGACTCATCCCCAAGGAGCTGGCGAACGATTCCGGGTTCGGCATAGGGTACAAGGAAAAAATTCACTCCGCCAATTTGCACCGGTTTAAAGCTGTCCGATAATTTACCCGAGAGATAAAATTGGCTATGCTTATACCACGAACTACCAAATGACAGGCGCTCGGCACTATCATGATTTCCGGCAATTGCTACAATTGGTGTTTTTAACTCGACATTCATTTTAAAAAGAATTTCATCAAGTAACTCAACAGCATCTGTCGGCGGTACAGAACGATCATAAAGATCACCGGCAATAACCACTGCATCCGGTTTTTCTTCAGCAACAATTTCGACGAATTGCTCGAGTACTTCTCGTTGATTTTCTGTCATATAGACACCATGAACCAGCTTTCCTAAATGCCAATCCGCTGTATGGATAAATTTCATCTTTTCACCCCAATTACTATTTTTACGTTTTATCAATACTACTATTATAGCAAAATAGGGCTGATCACGAGCCGGGAAATCCTAACAAATGAAATCATATATATTACCAAAGACAGTAAAAAACAGCCCGGCACATTGCCGGGCTGTTATCATTAGTGGATTAAATTTACTTTTTAGTTACGTTTGCAGCTTGTGGTCCACGAGCACCTTCAACAACTTCGAAAGATACTTCTTGACCTTCTTCTAAAGTTTTGAAACCTTCTGTTTGGATAGCAGAATAATGAACGAATACGTCATTTCCGTCTTCAGCTTCGATGAATCCGAAACCTTTTTCTGAGTTAAACCATTTTACTTTACCGTTTTTCATGTAAAAAAATCCTCCTATTGGCTTATACACGTAAGCCATGTGTAAATTCACCAAATTACAACGTGATAGCTTTACTTTCATTTCCTCATCCAAACATCGGTTAAAACTTTGAACAAAGCGTGTAAATATAAATCTAATCTCGTGCAACGGCTACTCATAATTTACCATATTTATAGCCCAAAAGTCAATAAAGGAAAGGGTGACATAAACCTACAGAATTCTACATTTCGCCCCTATTATTCAGGATAAATGAGAGATTGCTATTTTTCCATATTATTGCTTTGTGAGTTTGGAATAACCGCGATATTTCGATCAATTTTTCCTAATCGGCACTTGATGCCTTTTATGATGTCCTTTACAAGTAATTCCATCCCGATGTAGGTCAAAGACGGGAAATCGGCAAAGAGCTTTTTCACCTCCCATTTAAGTTCATTCTTACCACAAATACTGTGTCGATTAATCTTGTCGACCTCTTCCTTAATTTTTGCCATTTCTATTTTTTGTTCTTGATCAGGTAATAGTGCTAGTTCATCTAATCGTTTGAGAAATTCGACTGATTTATCAATTTTAACTGCTACCTCATCGTGAACATCCTTTGAAACGATATGATGTTTGTATTTAAATTCATTTAATTTTAACGCTGAATCGTAGGTAGCACGCACGATGTCTTCCCTTGTCATTTTATTCGTTTCATAACTCAGCATATTTTTCCATGATGGCTGCTTCATGGCCGCCCGGAAGTCTTCTAGCTTATGACAGAATTTTTTATAGCCATATTTCTCCGGATGTTCAAAAGCAGGGCTCCCGGGGTCAAGAAACGGTGAAAGCGGGGCAACGAAATACGAGATTCGAACATCTTCACCGCATTCATTGTGAATATTTTCACAAAAATCTACATTTCTTATTGCACTGTCGTAATCTTGATTGGGAATTCCCGTCATGAAAAATAAATCAATTTTTGCACAGTTATGTTTTAGTGCATACTGCAGCATTTCAATTACCTTCACATTCGTACATGGCAGTTTTCCATTAAATTTTCGAATATCCTCATCTGCCGACTCTAATGTTAATTCAATACTGTACTTGGGCATTGCTTTGTTCAGCCGCTTGAAAAACTCTTCATCTGCATAATTGAATAGCTCAAAAACAATTTCATTCTTCAAGTCCATCTGTTCTAATCCTGTTAAAAATTCATCAACATACCCTTTTCCACCCTGTCTAATATCGTTTAACAAGAAAATCGGCGCCCTGGTAAATCGTTGGATTAACGCGATGTCCTCGAGCATCTTTTGAGGCGAGCGCATCACCAGCTTTTTCCGGTTACAATTAAGGTCATACGCATCTTTGGAACCGCCACAAATTAAACAATTGTACGTGCACCCTTTTGACGTCAGAATGGCTGTATTTGGATACTGCAGCCAGCCTTTATATGGCAGCGGGTCTAATAGATTAAAATACTTAAAGACCGACCTGATGATATACCGGTAACCAGGTAAATTAAATTCATCCAAACTATCTGGGACATAGGTCATTTCATTAAAATGATAGGAATCGCCCTTTTTCCATGTTAAATTCGGTATATCATAAAAACTGTCCGTTTCGTTTTTCGCCAATTGATTCAGCAACAGGAGGATTAGTTTTTCGGTGGTATCCCCTCGTAGGACAAAATCGATAAAAGGATATTCAATGAGCTCCTTGTGAAAATAGGTGCTGGATAAGCCCCCGAACATGACAGGGGTATCGGGATGATATTTCTTAATTATCTTTGCAAGTTCGACACTTCCGTGTGCATGCGGCAGCCAATGGAGATCAATCCCAAACGCTTTCGTCTTTATTTTTCTAATTTTCTTTTCCACATCAAAATTAGGATTTAGGAGCATTCGGTTAGCGATATTGATGATTTTCACCTTTAAACCGAACCGTTCTAAATAATCTCCGATACTTGTTAAACCAATCGGATACATTTCAAACACCGGTGAAGAAGGAACGACATCGCTGATCGGGCCGGTGAACAGCATCTCTTTGCGGAAATCATAAACTGTTGGCGGATGAAGCAATACTAAATCGTACATTGTCAATCACCATCCCTATTTTTTCTATATCAACTACTACTTTAATAGTAATCTATTTACCAGGTGAACAAACGGGCTAAATATTACAAAAAACCGATAATTACCAAAATATAACAATATCCGTTTTTCCACCTTACAAATAGAAAAAACCGAAGAAATTTTTTAATTCTTCGGCATTACCGGATCTTCTTCATCCTCTTTAAATTTATCCAATATCGTTATTGTATCCACAAGATGATTATTAAAAATTTGTTTTGCCACGGCTAGCAATTCAATAATCATCGAATCCTTCAAAGTGTAAATAACCTTATTACCTTCCTTTGTTCCAGAAACAATATTTTTCGCACGAAGCACTTGAAGCTGCTGCGATACAGCAGAGCCCTCGCTGCCTACAAGAGTTTGAAGTTCGTTCACATTCTTATCCCCTTCTGCCAGCAGCTCTAATATACGGATTCGTAATGGATGTGCTAACGCTTTAAAAAATTCTGCCTTAAATCGTTGCATTTCCAAATTCAATTCATCATCACCCCCAAACTAGAAAGTAGCTTTAAGTCTTTTCCTGCTGCTATCCACTGCCTCTACAGCTGAGAGTTTCTTACACTCTCTAAAAGCAAAATGTTTACAGCCAAGACATTCATTTTTATTTATTTGCCCAAGTGCGTATTGAATGGCCTCCCCTGTATGTTCATAGAAATGTTCCTCACCAATGACATCATAGAGCCCGGTTTTTTTCAAAACCTTTTCCGGTTGCGAATTTAAACCCGATATCAGTACTATACCATTTTTCGAAAAATGGTGAACGATATGCGCTAAATTTGCTTCCCCTGTAGTATCAATAAAGGGAACACGACCCATTCTAAGCAAAAGAATTTTTGGACGATAATTAATCGTCTTCATAATGGTTTCTTCAAATGATAGTGCCGCACCAAAAAATAACGGACCCTCTACATTAAAAATACTGATTTGCGGACAGTCATGTGTGTCTGTTACCATTCCCGTTTCTACTTTTTCATGTTTGGTCCGAGGATTTGGAAGTACCTTTTCCGTCACCATTACATCACTCATCCGTTTGGCGAAAAGAATAGCAGACATAACTAGTCCCACCTCAACTGCCATCGTTAAATTAACAAAAACCGTTAATAAAAAAGTAACAACAAGGACAAGTGAATCAGTGGATTTTATTTTTAAAATATGGGCGAATACCTTTCTTTCACTCATGTTCCAGGCAACCACCATCAAGATTGGCGCCATACTTGCTAGTGGTATATAAGAAGCATATGGTGCAAAAAACAACAGAACAAGTAACACGACGATCCCGTGAATAATACCTGAAAAAGGTGAAATAGCTCCGTTCTTAATATTCGTTGCTGTCCGGGCAATTGCACCTGTGGCTGGAATTCCACCGAATAATGGCGTAAGTATGTTGGCAATTCCCTGCCCGATTAATTCCTTGTTACTGTTATGCTTACTATTCGTCATCCCATCTGCCACAACTGCCGAAAGCAGAGATTCAATCCCGCCAAGCATGGCAATAATGAATGCCGGCTTAAGTAGTTTCATCATGATCTCCATATTAATAGTCGGAATATGGATTTGCGGCAATGTACTAGGGATTTCACCGTAAGCAGTTCCGATTGTGGCCACTTGACCAGGGAAAAACAAGGTGGCAACCATTGTGGATACAATTAATCCAATGAGCGGTCCTGGAACCTTTGGTGCAATCTTTGGCGTTAGAATTACGGTTCCTAAACAAATTGCTGCCGTTACTACACTAAATAGGCTGGTTGTATGAAGGTGGGTAAAAATTTCTTGAATGTTTCTAATAAACTCCTCATGCTTTTCTATCCCCTTTAATCCTAGGAAACTAGCGATCTGTCCCGTGAAGATCGTGACAGCTATCCCGGTCGTGAATCCAATCGTAACCGGTCTGGGAATATATTTAATCAAGGATCCCAGTTTGAATATCCCCATGAACAGGAGAATAATCCCAGCCATAAACCCGGCAATAAGTAAATTTTCATAGCCGTATGTCATGACAATTCCAAACAAAATCGGAATGAAGGCACCCGTCGGCCCGCCAATTTGATACTTTGAACCGCCGCATAGGGAGATGAGAATCCCGGCAACAATTGTTGTATAGATTCCATACTCTGGCTTCACCCCTGAAGCAATGGCGAATGCCATGCCAAGTGGAATCGCGATGACCCCAACAATCACGCCTGCAAGGAGGTCCTTTGGCAAGCTACTTAAGGAATAATGATGGAACCTTTTATCAGTAAACATATTCACCCTTCTTATCTAGTTATTTTTGTATATCTGATTATTTGAATATATGATAATAGCGGATAATTATCAAGTATTTAATTCGAAAATATTTCACTTGTGTTTGGTACGGTAAGATGTTATAATAGCAAAGCGATGAGCTGAGTTGTGTAAGTCGAGAAACATTCCTTAATGGAGCGCACTATGTGGAGTGTGGTTTTTCGCCTCAATACGCAGAAGACGCCTGATTACTCAGGCGTCTTCTTTTTTTTGAAAATATAATTAGCACTTCTTTCCTATCTTTTTTATAATGAAGATAAGTTATAAAATAAAAAATGGGAGGGATTGTGTTATGAATAATCACGAAATCGATTATAAGATTTATGGTGATGATATGCAGTTCGTTGAGGTAGAGCTTGATCCTCAAGAGACAGTTGTGGCCGAAGCCGGAAGCTTTATGATGATGGAAGATGATATACATATGGAGACGATTTTTGGCGACGGGTCGAGCAGCAGCGGTGGCGGATTAATGGGTAAACTATTCAGCGCCGGTAAGCGTGTTATTACTGGTGAGAGCTTATTTATGACAACCTTTACAAATACGGGGATAGGTAAGAAACATGTCTCTTTTGCCTCACCCTATCCAGGCAAAATTATTCCAATGGATTTAAGTGAACTTGGCGGAAAAATTATCTGTCAAAAGGATGCCTTTCTTGCTGCTGCCAAAGGCGTACAGGTCGGCATAGAGTTCCAACGTAAAATGGGGGTTGGTTTCTTCGGCGGCGAAGGCTTTATTATGCAAAAACTCGAAGGAGACGGAATGTGCTTCGTCCATGCCGGCGGAACGATTACGAGAAAAGAACTTCTCCCAGGCCAGACCTTGCGAGTGGATACAGGCTGTTTGGTAGCAATGACTAGTAATGTTAACTACAATATTGAATTCGTAAAAGGGATTAAAACCGCCATGTTCGGCGGCGAAGGGTTATTCTTTGCCACTTTAAAAGGACCGGGTTCTGTTTGGATCCAATCGCTGCCGTTTAGCAGGCTTGCGAGCCGTGTATTTGCCGCTGCCCCTTCTAGAGGTGGAGCGAAAGATGAAGGTAGCATTGCCCGCGGAATTTTTGATATGTTTAACGGTGACTAATGCGGGGCAGGATCAATCGATTCTGCCTTTTGTTTGTGCCCAGTTTCTATCCCCCACACTACATGTTCGCCTTAGCACACTTATTTTATTGTTGGAATAAAATAAGTTGGAAGATATTCGAATTGAGGTGAATTTTAGGTGCATCAGATTAATAAGTGGGAACAGGCTGTGAGATTAAAACAAAATCCACTCACATCTCGAAATTTCCCAGAAACAGAGGTTTTTAGTGAAGATGTATTACAAGAATTTTTGAACCGTTCATCCTTTGTTTATGTAAAACCGATTGGAGGAAGAGAAGGAAAAGGAGTCATTCGGATTAGTAAAAATAGTAATGGAATTTACTCCATAAACGGCTATACCAATACGGGTTCAAAGATGGATAAAGAATGTTTCAACATGGAAGAAGTCTTGACCTTTCTTTACTCAAACCATATTCAAAAATCACTTCCAAACTATATTATTCAACAAGGTATATCCAGTTTCACAGCTGATGGACAAGCATTGGGAGTTCGTGTTCACATTCAATATGTGAAGGATCAATGGGTTTTAGGAGGAATGCTTGGTAAACTTGGTAACCAGGAAGATGGGATCGTCAATCGGAATCGCGGAGCAAGAGCGTTACCCATTCGTGAGCTTCTCCTACTGCATCTACACATGAACCAACAGGAGGCGAGAGTTGTAGAAGAAAAAATCGAACTACTTTGTCTTGAAGCAGGAAGAGTTTTTCATGCTGAACATGATTGGCTGAAGGAATGCGGAATTGATATTGGTATCGATCCATCTGGCGAGGTATGGATTTTCGAAGTCAACATGAGACCAAGTATCAAATTTTTCTATCATCTAGAGGATAAATCAGTTGTGAATCAAATTAAGAAAAATCGTCTTAATCGAAAATGAATCATGAAAAGGAACCTTACCTAACAAAAAGTGGTCAAAAGTTGAATGAAATAAGAACCCCATACCTTATTTGTATGGAGTTCTTATTGTCCAAAGCATCCACTACTGCAGTTGTAACTTTTTCAGTTTATCTGCAGTCTGCTCTCTTTTTAAGTTATACGACTGCCATGGGAGACTTTCACTATTTGCCTCCTTTTGCCTCTCAAGTAATATCGTTTGCAACTCCGGAATATTCTTACCCTTTTCGTACAGGTCAATCAATCCAAGGACACCTGTTGGCGACAAACTGTTTAAATAGTGAACATCAACTTTCCCAGTATGTTCGAAACGATTCATATTTTCCTTTACAACAATTTTATCTAAATCGATAACGGTTATGGCAGTATAGTAAATTAATGTGATGATAAAATAAAAATGAACTAACGATAATTTTTCAACCCAAATTTTCACCAAGGTATAGATAAAGATGACCACAAGGAAAATCATAAATGAATGGACTAGCACCCTCGTAAAGGTAAATCCATATGCATCCTCATAAAGACTTAATCGCAAAAATGCCGAACTAAGCATCACTCCACTAGATAGGATAAGAATAGTAAGCATAAGCTGCGTAAAGCGCTGTATACCAATTTTCCCCCGATCACCGAAAGTTACCACAACGATGGTGATTGACAAATTAATCATCGTGACAAACAAGAGTTCAAAAAACCCTTTTCTTGCATACTCCGCGTACGTCAGATCACCCTGTAAAGTGCCGCTAAAGAAATACTTGAATTGTACCAGGGTGAATAAGATATAAACGATATTGATTAAGACCAGCACAGTTATGGTAATAATCGGGTCAAGCTTTTGGAAGTGATGTAAACTTGCCTCCTGCTTCATGACTTTAATTTGTTTCTGTAACAAAACCTGCAGCAGACAAAATATTGCCGCTGTAGCGATAAGTATAAAGATGATTCTGATAAAACTTTCGGTGTCAACCACTCGAAACCAATTAGGAATGCCCCCAAGAATCTGCTCAAACTTTGAATCAGCTGTCATTAAAAGTCTTAGGACTACAGCCAGTACTGGAACGGAAATGACCACACCAATTAAAACCTTTTTCCAAATAAGTAATTTATCTTCGTTTACACTACCTTTTATCCCTTTGCCTAAATAGGCAGCAATCACTGCATTGTACTTCAGTGCGTCTAACAGCCTAGAAAATAGGTAGGAAACAAAAATAGGTTGACTCCATTGAAAACTTTTTGGGCTCGTGACTAATACTAAGTGAAAAATAACCAAGCCGGGAATCACCATAATATTTAGCCCGTAAAACAGCATATTATTATTTAAAAAATAGCTTGCTGAAAGGAGCCAAATACAACAAAGGACAAGGTAGCCAAATCGTTGATGTGAAAATGGATAACCGCGGTACCGCAGGTAAAAAACTGAATAAAAAGCGATGATAAATATCAAATATGAAATCCCGATTTGCCCGCGAAAAAATGATTCTTCCGCTACGATTCCGAGAAGCAAACATAAAAATAAAAAGAGTCCATCCCTTTTGCCAATTTTCGTTTCCATCTTTCATCCCTCTTTTAAGTAGATTTTCTATATATATAGTTTTACTAGGTATATAGGCAAAAAAAACTGCTTATATCGAAGCCCTTCGCCCCCAGCGGTAGCCAATCCAGCTTATAGGGTAAAGGAAAAAAGTAAATATGATACAAGCAATAATAAACGTTTTTGTCAGTAATGGGGCGAACCACGAATGTGGGATTATTTGAAAAACGGTTAAAACCATTAAGATTAAATTGGGAATGAGCGATAATAGGAAGGTCTTCTTGAGAAGTCTTCTCCCACCGTGTCCAAACCCTCTACCAATTTCGTAGCCAAGTAATGCCCAAAAAAACATATACAAAAAAGCAATTAAGGTAGGGATTGTCGTTAAATATCGCCAAATAGTGTTTAACCATTGCCATTGATAGAGATTATGGGCAAGTGTTAGTAAACTTCCTCCACCAAAAAAAAGGATATTCAAGAGAATAAACAGCCATTTCATATTACTCGGAGTTACGGAAAGCTCTTCTTTCCATAATTCTGCTATCTCATCAGGGGATCCAAGCCTTGACACAATCCGCTCCAGCAATTCCTCTTCGTTCGAACATTCATAGAATTCAATTATAATTTCATCAATATGCGATGCGTATTCAAGGAGAATTTCCTCTTTATCCTGATGATTTCCAAGACCCTTGGCCAATTCTTCAAGAAACCTATTCTTCTGCCGTTCCATGCTTCGATCTCCCAATCACCTTGTTCATTACCTTAACGAAATCCTGCCATTCACGCGTTTTTTCATCTAATAAATCTTTTCCGGCATTGGTAATCTGGTAATACTTGCGTGCTGGGCCCTTTTCCTGCTCCTGCCAATAACATTCGATATACTCTTGCTTCTCAAGCTTATGAAGTGCCGGATACAAGGTCCCCTCTTTCACGCTCAAACCATGATCACTTCGCTGTTCAAGCTCTTTCACTAGTTCATAGCCATACATATCCCGCTCGTTTAATAATTGGAGTAAGATTAACGATGTGCTGCCTTTGACCAATTCACGGTTAAACATTTTTTCACCTACCTAGGTATTTTAGGTACATAGAAATTCTACAATTATTTTGTGGCATTGTAAAGCAGAAAATGCCATTTTTTTATAAAATCCTTTGTGCTCCTCCCATCCGCATATGAATAGGAGCACTTCGATCCTTTGTAACCAAACTGTAAAGTTATCCGCAAAAGCCTTTACGAGCATGGTCTTTGCTCCTGTAACAAAGGAGGGCGGAATATTTTCCCACAAAAACCAGTCGCTTTTATATGGTAAACTCAAACCTAAGAATAAGTAAACTACCTTAGGAGGTAACCTATGAAAAAACGTTTGGTTACAACAACACTAGCAGTCTCAATTGGTTTAGGTACTTTTTTGGCTGGCCCAATCGCTATAAATCCAATAAAAGTCTCAGCGGCAACGGTTAATCCGCAAAATAACCAACAAGCAGTTGAAGCAAAGGCCGATCAGTTAATCCAAACTGGTAAGAGTTTAATAGGGAAGGCTACCTACAGTAATTCCGTGTACAAGCCAACTTACCCTTATAAATTTTCATGTGCTTCTTTTCTTATGTATATATTTGAACAAAACGGTGTAGATCTTGCAACGTACAATGAAGATTATATGATGCAACAAGGTACCTATGTTGCAAGAGATCAATTACAAAAGGGGGATTTACTTTTCTTTAGAAGTAAATCAACTGGCACTGATCCCGATCATGTTGCAATGTATATTGGTGATAATAAAGTCATCCATATGGCAGACCCGCAACAAAATATTGTCATTTCAGATTTAAATAGCAAGCCCTATTATAAAGACAATTACGTAACGGCCCGAAGAGTATTACCAACATTACTCCCTTCTAACCCAGCAACAAAGGGGGAAACAATCGTTGAACAAGCATATAATTTAATGAGTAAAGTAACCATGGGCAGTGTGAATGATGAAAACGCCATGAAATTTACTGGTACAGGCTTTGTTAACTATGTTTATAAAACAAATGGCGTTACTCTAGGAACAACAAATATAAAAGAACAAATGAAGCTCGGCACAACCGTTTCACGTGAAGATTTAAAGAAAGGTGATTTGATCTTCTTTAATGGTTCAATAGGTTCAAGCACACCGTCAACAGTAGCCATTTATGCGGGTGATCACAGAATTATTGTACCAAATTCAAACGGCATCTTGACTAGAGTACTGTTCGTTGATTATTATAACCAACATTATATTACGGCAAAACGTGTTTTTTCAGAAAGTAGTGCACCAGTAGTGACACAGCCAATAGCAAGTACATTACCGGCAGATAAAATTGTCGATTTTGCTTCGAGCTTGGTTGGGAAAGCTAAATTTGGCTATACCTACAATGAGAGTGCCTTAACATTTACAGGTGCCGGATTTACTTACTATGTCTATAAAAATCAAGGGATTGATTTAAAATATAAACTAGCAAGTCAACAAGCGCAAATAGGTACAGCTGTTCAAAAGGCTAATTTGCAAAAGGGTGACCTCCTATTCTTCTCTACAGATAATAGCGGGTCAAAGATTACGCAAACAGGAATCTATATGGGCGAAAACCAATTTCTTTCACTCTCTACTTCCGGCAGTTTAGTGAAAGAAAGTCTGGACACTGTTTGGGCTAAGAACAATTATGTTACGGCAAGACGTGTTCTTTAATTATTATTTATAATAGTGGAAGAAATAATGAAAAGCATTCGATGCGATATGGCATCGAATGCTTTTTCTCATTGACTAATGATCCTGTTTTAAACTGTTTGCAAAGTCTATCATGGATCTGCTTGACATTGGTCCTTTAATAAGCAGAATTGCATTACTATCAAGGATTGGATCCAAGACCTCTTTAAGCCCATTAACATCTTTAAACATATGAATATCCGCCATGCTTCCGTCCTGCCTCGCTTGCCTTGCAATTTCTTCAGCTTTATTTCCGATTGTAATTAAAGTGTGGATGTTCCTTTTAGCCACCATAGTACCAATTTCACGATGATATTTCTTTTCAAAGTTTCCCAATCTATTAATATTACCTAATACTAGAATAACATTTTTCCCATGTCCGATAGAATCAAGGACCTTTAGTGCCGCCTCGATTGAAGTAGGATTAATTGTCCATGTATCATCAATGATTGTGCTTCCGCCTTTACCATTAAAAAATTCCAGATGTCTAGTCATATTTTGATAAGTTCCAAGACGAGTAATTGCTTCTTCAATCGTCATTCCCATCTCGTGGACAGCTGCGAGTGCAGCAAGAGCGTTATATACTTGGTGTTCACCATATCCTGCTATAAAAGCTTCATAGGTTTTATCATTAACTTGTAGCGTAAAATCCATTCCACGATTGGCAAACTTGATATTAGAAGCTCTAAAATCACATTGCCTTTTTACTCCAACATAAATAACCTTTCCTTTGAAGGATTGTAAAGAAACTTTTTGGGTATTCTCATCATCCGCATTTAATATTAAGGTTCCGCCTTTCCTTATACCCTCCACTATTTCTGATTTAGCCCTTATATATCCCTCAAGATTTTTACATCCATCTAAATGATGAACACCGATATTGGTAATAATTCCGATTGTAGGCTGATAAATCATACACTGATGCTTAATATTACCCGAATTGCCCAATCCATGCTCAAAAACGGCAGCATCTGTTTTTTCATTAATCCCCATTAAGTATGGAAAGGATCTTCGTGGTTCATTCTTGCTGCTTTCGGAAGCCTGAACATTCCAATCTTTACTTAAAATATGTTTTATCATATCTTTCGTTGTTGTTTTCCCGCATGTACCCGTTATTGTAACGACAGGTATCGCAAAAAGACTTCGATAATACTCAATAAATTTCCAGTATGCTTGGACAAGACTATTTACTTTTATGACAGTCGTTTCCGGCAGAGCATTTTCCAGTTCTGTTGCAGGTAGATCTGTAATAACAAGAGATGGCCCCTTATTATTAATTTCATTCCAGTTTACTGTACCACCTCTGCTAACAAACATTAAAGTACGCCGCTTCGTCAGTTCATGCCGATTATAATAAATGGCATCCCTTACTTTCCAAAGTTCTGAACCGTTAATTAATTCACCTTGTAGTAATTTTCGAATGTCTTTCACTAGTAAAGGTTGCAAAAACATCGCTCCTTTCTTCTCAATATCGTATGAAAATCAAATAATACATGTTTGGGTATTGATGCGATTCCTTACCTTTAGCAGACTTACGAATCAGCTTTTTCCTGTAATTTCCGAATCGCCACAATTCGTTTCCAAATCGTCTTATCTTCAATGCGGGCAAATCCTCCGATTCCTGGAGCTGTGTTTACCTCAAATAACCTAGGATTTCCTTCACGATTTAACCCAAAATCAATCCCATATTCCCTGTTTGGGAAATAGGTTGCAATTACTTCCGCTGCTTTGATAGAGACTTCCTTTAAACAATTTATGACATCCATTTTCGTTGAATCATCCATTTTTGAATGGAGCATCAATAATTCTTCCATCGATCGTACATATGCCCCCCGATGGGTATTGGCAATCCCATGATCCTTTGTTTCTGCTATACCAATCTTGCCATACATTCCTCCTATCACCCACTCTCCTTCTAGATTCTGAACATGAACGCGAATGCTAAAAGGCTGTCCATTCTGAAGCCAACTCTTTACCCCCTCTTGAATAATATAGGTCCCGCTTAATCTCCCAAATTTGGTAAATGGATGCAAAAGCTGGTGGAAATCCTCTATTGCTGTAACACATTTATGGATTGGTTCACCTTGCATGGTAAAACCGGTAAAGCAATATTGCCCGTCTTTTCTTTTGTAAACTTTATAAATGGCTCTACCTTGCCCGGTTGAATTGTGCTTAACATAGACAAACTCATAACGACAAATAAAATCTACTAGGTTTTCAAGACTATATATAGTTGTTTCTGGAGTATATTTGGCTGTTACCGGATTTTGTTGCAATAACAAACTTTGTTTCCATTTCCCTAGGTTTTCGTTCACGAAATTCACCTCATAAGTAACTGATTATGGTAAATTATATGCTTGGTTTGAAACTTTGTGTGGATGGGAATGGGATCAATCAGAAATCGAGATACCTCGCATCCTTTTCGCTCTTAATATATTCATATACATATCCCGGTCTTCTAGCCGATAAAACATTGAAAGATTGGGGTGATAATTTCCTTCAATGATCCAAATATCACCTTGTGGGGTGAAGCCTATGTCAAATCCAATGATATTCTTCCCTGGAAGGTTAGCTTCAAGCTGACAAGCGGCAGTAATACATGTGGCCTCCATTTCCGATTCAAGTGTTTCTTTATTTTTATTCAATATGTTTGCGTCTCGAATAGCCTCTTCCAGTGATAGTAGTTTCTGGGCTATATTCGTAACAAAGAAATCTTGAGCAGCGACTTTCACAATTTTCCCAGTCACATGCCAGGTTGAATCATATGTTTGAACAATAACTCTTACATCAAGTGGACACCCATCAATCGACGCGAGTGGTAGGGTTTGCTGAACAATATAATACTTTCTTGGTAAAAGTTGTTCCTCAATAAAATGATACGTTTCCTCGAAGTTCGCCTTCAAGATTTTCTTTCTTCCAACATAGATTGCATACGTAAGCTGATTGTCCGAGGTAACCTTTAGAATCCCTCGGCCTTCCTGACCGACACAAGGCTTAATAATGACGTCATTATATTTCTGCAGAAAATGAGAAAGAGTAACTTTACTGAATAAATCCGTATTTGGTAAAAAGGAAGAAAGAGTACTATTTATATTAAGTGTATTGAACTGGCTCCACTTACTTTTAGGAAAATGCAAAACCGTATCTTGGATCCATATCCCTCCTTTTAAGTCATAAGCGATTTCAATCACAATCGTATTACATTCTGGAAAAGATTCTCCGAGCCGTTCTGCTGCTAAAATAGCTATGCTCTCGATTTTTTTAAAAAAATACATATAAAAATACTTTCCTGTCACAGAGCGAATCTTCTCCGTCTTGGATACATAGAGCCACTCAGCGGAAGGTAATTTCCGGTGAACTGTGACGAAATATTGGAAAGGGCTCTTGAGGAAGCAAGACTGGGATTTTCCAGGCTGAATGATATGATGTTTTTCAGTTAATTCATGACGAACCAGATGTTGATAAAGGTCTTCTTTGTTCATTAAGACCGTAAGCTTCGCCATCGAGAAAATCTTATAATGATTATGTTCCGTGGATATACAGATTTCCCCTCGGCCAAAAGCCGGTTTTATGACGATCGCTTTATATTTTTCTAAAAATGTAAATAATGAAGCTTTCGAAAATAATTCAGTTTCTAACAAATGTTTAGATAATTTTTTTTCAGAATGTAATATTCTATACTGGCCTATCCGGCCGCTGCTGGCCACCAAAATCCCACCCCTCTTAATTGTTCATACCCTATACTATTCATCTATAGATTTCTTTCTTGGATTTTGATAGCATACTAGGAGAAAAATATAAAAATCCCCCGGCAAAACTTCACCGAGAGATTCATGAACAGGACAATTACTGACAACCTAATGCAGTAATGGAACCTTGAGGAACAGGCGCTGCACCATTTTGATCAAAGAACCCTGTGATGACAAAACTTTGTACGTCATCATTTTCGGCCGTAGCAACCTGGTCTCTAAACACAGCTTCAAAAGGAAATTGTACATCGTTCACTAATCCAGTACCGGCAACTGTCACTACACAGTTCTGCCCCTCCTGTTTACAGGTAACAGAAGTGATTGCATTTGCAATAAAAACGAAGCTGTTTTCACCTGGTGTTTCCGTATCTGTAAATGATAATGATAGTGACGAAGTTCCAAGAGTAGCGACACAAACATCACCGATGTAAAGCAAGTTTCCTTCAACCGTTCCAGTCTGACCAGTGAATGTAACATTATTATTCAATGAAAACCCATTGACATTTACCCCACAAGGACAAAGTACACCCATTTATTATCCCCCCTTTTCTTAAGATACTTTAATATATTAATAGCATGAATAATGCGGCACAGCAGTTTGTCCATTTTAAGTAATAATATTTTCGAAGGAAAAAGGAGCTATTTCTTTTTCCGCAATTTAGCCGCTAATTCAATAATTGCCTGGCTGTACATATCCCCCTTTATAAGGACAATGGTCTTGTCATCAGCAATTCTTGATAAAAGCTCATAGGCCAGGGGACTATTCTTAAATGAATAGACCTGTCCGTTCAAGCCTTTTTTCACTGCCTGTTCAGCCATGATGCGTGCGTGCTCGCCGATTGTAATGAGAACATCCACACCTTTCTCACTTACTATTTCACCGGCCTTCTCATGAATAATATATCCCCAGGAGCCTAAATCTGTGATCGTCCCTAATACAGCCACTCTTTTTTTCGTTTTGCCAAGTTCATTTAACACATTGAGAGCTGCTTCCAATGATGTAGTGGTCATACTCCACGTATCATCCAAAATGGTCGATCCATTAATCCCTTCAAACACTTGAAGATGCTTATTTAAATTTTGAAAAGTTTTCAATCTATCCGCAATTTTAGGAAAATCAACTCCTATTTCATGAACTGCTGCAATTGCGGCTAGCGCATTATACACTTGATGTACACCAAATCCCGGTACAAACATCGGATAAGTATTTTCTTCGTATTGGAGAATAAATTGCATTCCATCCTTACAATATCGAATATCGTTAGCTTTATAATGACAAGACAAATCGATTCCTACTTTTATGATCCGTCCTTTAAAATTCTTTAAATCTAACTTTTTACTATTTGCATCCTCTGCATTTAAAATAAGTAGGCCTGCATTATTGAGGGCACTTACCATTTCTCCCTTTGCATGAATATAGGCTTCGAGCGTTTTACAATAATTCAGGTGGTGCGCACCTATATTCGTAATAATTCCAATTGTGGGTTTGAAATATTGACCTGCATTTCGTACATCCCCTGGCTCACCCACTGCTGTTTCAAAGACAGCTGCCTCTGTATCGTCATCAATGCTAAGGAGGTAATGTAAATGTGCAGTTCGTGAATTATTACTACTGTTAGTAGAAGTGACGTTTTTGTCTGCAGAGAGAATATGCCTGATCATTTCTTTTGTCGTGGTCTTTCCAGATGTCCCTGTAATTGCAACCACAGGAATTTGAAACAGGCTGCGATAGTAATGAACAAATTTCCAATATGCTTCTTCCATATTATTTACTTTTATTACGGTCAAATCCTCTGATTGTCCATTTTTGCTAAACACCTGATCTGTTACAAGTACTAAAGGGAAAAATCTTCTTAGACCTTCCCAATTAATGATCTTCTTACTTGAAAAAAGAATCGTATGTGATTTCTTAATTTGTTTGAGACGATAAGCACCAAAATGAATAATCACATGATCCGACCCTTGAATTAATTCACCTGCGATAGTTGTTCTTATTTGCCTAACAGAGAGGGGCTTCATTGTGATTTTTCACTCCTTTCACTTTCGACATAGTATGTTTTTATTACTCTTGTTGCTTGTACGATTAACCAGTAGTGGAGGCATTTAAGTATTCTGTCACAAAATTATATTTCCGGAGGTTGATTACGCAGTTAATTGCATTTAATTAGTTCCTACATGATAGATAACCATACAAAAAACGGCCTGTATCATAAATATATAACAGGTTGTTTGATCGAAGCTTATGTAGGGAGTGGAACTGTTTGAAAACGATTGTCTTTATAGGTACAAATAAATCTGGCTCAAGTAGAGAAGCAGTCAAAGCAGCTGAACGGTTGGGATACTTTACAGTTGTTTTCACAAATAAGGAAAAGCAATTGGAACAAAGGAAAGAGTACCCTGATGTGCATGAGATGATTTTTGTTGATACGAATAATCTTTCAGAAATGAAGGTTGAAATTAAGAAGTTAAGATTAAAAGGTAAGGATATAAAGATCATAGTCAGTTTTATTGATTCTAATGTTCATAGTGCCTCCGTTCTAAGCGATGAATTTTGTCAGAATCATACATCATCTGAAGCTATTGCAAAAATGGAAAATAAGGAGGGGACAAGATTTTTTCTAAAGGATCAACCTTATACGCCTGAATTTCTCATTATTACACAAGGTAATCCGATTCCATTTGAAACAATAGACGAAAAGCTTACATTCCCAGTCATTATGAAATCCTCGAAATCAACAGGTTCTAAAGACGTGCTATTCGTGGAAACAAAAGAACACTTAGAAAAACAGTTCGTAAAACTGCAAGAAAAGAATCCAGACGAAACCATTATTATTGAAGAATATATCGATGGAAACCAATATTTAGTCGAGGCACTCATATATAACAACCAGATTATGATTGCCGGGATTATCGAACAAGAAATTACCCAGGGTAAAAGATTTATCATTACAGGTTATGGTGTGCATGCGGATGTCCCCAATCAGATCAAAGGAGGAATTGAACAGGTCCTGCAATCTATCATGGAACAATTTGGAATAAAGAATGGTGCCCTTCACCTGGAATTACGTTTAACAAATGACGGCTGGAAACTGATCGAAATTAACCCGAGAATTTCCGGGGGTGCAATGAATGAAATGATTTTAGCGGCATTTGGGTTTAATTTAGTAGAGGAAACCCTTAAATTATATTTAGGAAAGAGTCCATCATTAATACCGAGGTTTTCCAATTATGTATTCACACAGCATCTTATCGTTTCGAAAAAGGGAATATTAGAAAAAGTTACTGGAAAAAAGAAGGCAAAACAATCTCCGGGAATAATTAAAGTTTACGTGAAGCCTAAAAAGGGAACTAAGCTAACTCCACCATTGTCAATGGGTCATAGATATGCCTATGTGATTGCAACAGGAGCAAGTTTAGAAGAAGCTAAACGTCTCGCAAAAAATGCAGCAAGCGAGATTACGTTCCATCTGGTTGACGAAAAAACAGAATAATAAAGGACAAAAAAATTCCGGTTAGGTGCCGGAATCTTTTTTTATTGAAACTTTTGTTCACTCATAACCATTTGGCTAATGAAGAAATTCAGCTAAATGTTTGATCTAAAAACTTCACGATATCAAACATATTTGTCTTACTTGCCCCTTTTACTAAAATGGTATCATCTTTCCTAATCATCTTTCCTAATAACTGATTTAATTCATCCTTGTTAGTGAAATGGTAAACATTATTAGATGGGAAACCCTTTACTTTTGCGTGTACTCCCATTTCCTCTGTTCGAAATCCGTATGTGATGAAAATATCTATTTCTTTATCAACTACATATTCTCCGACTTTACGATATTCTTCTTCTCTTAAGTCTCCTAATTCCCTCATTTGTCCAATAATTGCTATTTTCCGATGCCTTCCAATATTGGAAAGTACATCGATTGCCGCTCTAACCCCTTGAGGGTGGGAGTGAACGGTATCATCTATCAGAGTAATATTATCCCGGCAGTTATATATGGTCAATCTTCGTGGCGGCTTTCTAAAGAGAAGCCCCAATTTTATTTCCAAAGGCGCGAAACCTAAGTAATCTGCAACAGCAATGGCATTTAGAGCATTGTATACATGATGCTCCCCCAAAATAGGAATGAAAAGTGATATTTCCTGCCCTTGAAGCATCATTTTAAAATTCATCCCTGTATCATTATATTTAACATCATAGGCACGGTAGTCTGCGTCTGAATTGACACCGATGGTAATAATTTTTCCCTTAAAATTTTGGGTTTCTAATAAACTTGAATTAGGATCATCCTTGTTTAGAAATAGAACTCCATTTTGATCCATCCCATGAATTAATTCTGATTTTGCATGGGCCACCTTTGAAATATCACCGCCAAAATTACCCACATGGGCAAGGCCAATATTTGTCACAATACTAATATTAGGCTGGATAATGCTACAATGTTCAGTAATGACACCGGGATAGGCCATCCCATACTCTAACACAATGGCTTCATGAGCAGGATTGATTTCTGCCGCATGCTTTTTCGTATGTTCTGTTGTGTTCCAATAATCCTTTGATTCAAATATATTCCACTTCTTCGCTAAAATGGATGCAACGAAGGCTTTGGTCGTTGTCTTTCCAGCACTTCCTGTAATGGCGATAATGGGAATTTCCTTTTTTCCCTCCATTTTTCGCTGCTTTAAAGCGCTTATATTTTTTGTAATCGTATGTTGGTTCTTTGCTAGAAACATGGCATATTTAATCGTGTTTATCACTACATCCAACTCCAAATAAAAGGCAGGCGGACAACCCGGTCGCCAATTTACCTCATATATCCATAGTTTAGAGTTCTGATCTAATCCAACATCCACGCCAATTTCGTCAATGACTTCCCCATATTGAATCATTTGAAGCTCATCCAAATGATTGGCCAAAGACAAGGAAAAATGCTCTAGTGTTCGTTTAATATTAAACGCGTCTTCTTTAAATTCCTGTTCTAAAAAGGGGTCTAAATAATTGGTAAAGCCGCCATTGTTAATATTGGCAATAATGGATCCCATTGGAGCAATTCGCGGATAGATGGTGGTAATTACCCATTTCCCTTCCCCATCTTTCTGAACATGAAGTCTGAAGTCAAAGACTTGACCGGATTTGGTCATTGATTGGATATACGGTTGAATTATATAAGTTCCAGTTGCAAGTTTTGCCTCTATAAGATCATTTAGTTGTTGTTTTGAGTAGGAAATACTATCAGAATCCTTCTTTACCAAAAAGCCATTTTCACTTAATGAAATGAAATAGATTCCTTTTCCTTTTCTGCCATCAATCGGTTTAAATACAACCTTTTCAAATGCCATTACAAATTTGAAAAAATGCTCTGTATTTATAACAATTTCGGTCGGAATTAAGTAGTTTGCGAACTCTTTCGCTTCTTTTAATCGTTCATTTATATTCCATTTGTTACCGATTGAATGTGTAGTAAAGGGGATTTTTTCCTTTAACCTTTGAATAATCTCCTTTGAATTAGCTAATTTCTCAGGACTTCCCGCATTGTAGATGACATCTGGGAAAGGCATCATTCTCACTATCCATTTGCCGTTTTCATACACTTTCCCTCTAATGGTACTGTTAACAAAATTCACTGAGCCAGGAGAAAAGTAGAAAAACTTTGCTCCTTCTGCTTTAGCGACTGCCGCATAGGCATAGGACTTTATGACAGTTTTGGGGTCTTTACGGTGATGTAACATTCCTATCAATGTCATTGATTGATCTCCTTTATTTAATCTTTAAAACCTTTTACATTACATTCAATTCCACATCCATTTGTAACGGACAAGAGTTTACTATAGTGGTATTTGTTTTATAATTAGCTTATGGAATATCCCGGAAATTGACACTTCAGTAAAATGTAGTTTGAGGGGGTGGAAAGAGTGGAACCTTCTTATCCTTTTATAAAAAATAGTGACGATAAATTGTCGCCACTATTTTTTTTAGATTATTTCTTTTTCAGATTGTTCTTTTGTCTTTTAATGGATTGTCCGCGAATTTTTTTCAATAATTCCGATCCAATGCACACAAAATCCCGTTATTTGTCATAAAATATTATCACATAATAATATTTTCCCTCAAAAATGCTTTTACCTGTAAACGAGTTCCCTTTATAAAAATGAAAGATGCAAGCATAATTATTCCATTTTTCCCCCATACTAAGGAAAAAGATGAGGTGAAGAAAGTGGGTCTACTCAACTCATTTAATCAATGGAAAGAGACAAGGTACCAAAATCATGTGACCAATATGAAAGATCAAGGCAAATGCCCTGATTGTCAGGGACGGGGCTATACCGTGTATCCTTATAATGAATTTGCCTACTTTAATTCGTTCGAATGTCCGGGCTGTCAAGGCAGCGGTCATTATACGGATTGGGAAGAAATGCAATAGGAAAAGCGCAAGCAGCCCTGGAGCTGGAATATGAAAATCCCTTCAATGAAGGGATTTTTTGTGTTTACCTCTTTTTAATCAGACTTTGATAGACTTTTGCTGTCCTAACCTCTACTGTTATAGAGCCTTTATTTACAATTGCTTTTAAAAGTAACGGAACTCCTGTTGTATTTTTAAATCTAAAATCCTTACCGCCATACGAAACAGTTGCATCTCTTCCTGTCGGCACATAGCCTACCGGTAGTGAGTGATGATTTCTTTCAATATAATTTACCGCTAATTTGTCAATGGCATTAAAAAGGGTTGAAGATGTTTGACAAATACCTCCACCAATCCCATCAACCAATTTTCCATCAACAATTTCTTGCGCAGGTTGATAGCCATGCTCTTGATCACTTGGCCCCACAGTTGTATTAAAGGAAAATGAATCTCCGACACCAACAATAATATTATTGATTGCTTCAGCGGATAAGGATATATTTTTGTTTCTTCCTGCCACCCCACTTTTAAAATAGGTAGTAAATGTAGCGATCACCACTTCTCCGAGTTGTGCAGCCTCCTCAGGTTTATAGCCGCTCGTGGTAACATATAAGGGGATCTCCACATCCCCTCCTTTAGCAGAAACCTGGAAGATCTTATTAGCTAACTCTGATTCATCTAGAATGGTTTGTGGTGTACCTGGTATCACTTGACCATTTGCATCCAGCTTATCAAGCATCATCCTTTTATCATAACCTGGTGTTTCTTTCGTTCCTCGTGCAAGTTCTCTCGTCAAGGTTGCTATTTCCACTTTATATCCTTCAGCATCTTTTCCAAATCCTAAATCCTTTGTATTGAAGGTTTTAACAATGTTTTTTGTATTCGGATCAATAATGTTGACGTAAACTGGCTTTGCCTCCTCTAGTTTTCTCCTCTCTTCTTCCTTTTTCTTTTCTTCCATTTCTTTTTTCTCTTTTTCCATGACCTGCTGCTGTTCAGATGTTTTTGCTTTTGCCTTTCCCTCGTTTTCTTTCGTCGATTGTTCCGAACATCCTGTTAACCCGACTAAACTGCCTGATAATAAAATGATTAGTAACCTAGTAAACTTTATCATTTTCCCCCAACTTTTCTTTTATTTATTTCATAACCTGAATATACTATTGGACGATTTCAAATGGAATTCGTTTCATATTATTCTCCTATTCTATTCCATATTTCGCTTCCACTTTCCTTCCAATAAAACCGATAAAAGGAAAATACCCAGTTTGGACAATGAATAATTTTTAGGAATTAGTAAATAGTATTGAATAGATTTGTCAATTTTGGGAGGTGCGAAAATGTCTGTTTATGTTTATCAGACGTTTGTCATAAAGCAGGAAAAATTTAAGGAGGGTATTGAAAATTTAAAGGAATTGAAAAAATTCCGAAATGAAAATTATGATCATAAATTGGAGATCTTGACCCCTGTTTCCGGTAAAGATCATACATATGCACTGCTTTCTACCTACGATGGTTTAGCAGAAATGGAATTACAAAACAGAAAAATGTTTGAGGATGAGGAATATAAAGAACTAATTGGTTCCTTCTTCCTTGAATACATCGAACAAGGAAGTATGTATACGCAAATATACCGATCCCTTAAAGAAGGAAAAAGCGATAAAAAGAAGGAAAAGAAATAGGACGTAAAAAAATGAAAAAAGGGAAATTCGCCCTTTTTTCATTTTTCCATTTTAGTCTTGATCTAAAAGAGCCGCACCGGCAATTCCAGGCTTGGTCATTTCATAAATATTTAAAATAAGATCTAACTCTTCTTCAGTAAGAACGTCATGCTGAAGACATAGTTCGCGAACTGACCTGCCGCTAATGGTGGCTTCCCTTGCAATTCGTGCTGCGACTTCGTATCCTAGGTGTGGATTGACAGCTGTGATAATGCCTACGCTTTTTTCTACATATTCCTTTAAACGAGCCTCATTTGCCTCAATTCCTGCCAAACAGAAATCGGTAAATGACCGGAAACCATTGTTCATAATACTAATGGATTGCAGTAAATTAAACACTAGTACAGGCTCCATCACATTTAATTCGAGCTGGCCTGCTTCAGAAGCAAGGCAGATGGTATGGTCGTTTCCAATTACCTGGAAGGCAATTTGATTAATTAGTTCCGGCATAACGGGATTTACTTTCCCCGGCATGATGGATGAACCCGGTTGACGAGCAGGCAGGGAAATTTCGCCTAGTCCTGCACGGGGGCCGGATGCCATCATGCGGAGGTCATTTGCTATTTTTGACATATTCATCATACAAACTTTAAGTGAGGCTGAAACCTCCGTATAAGCATCAGTATTTTGTGTTGCATCAACAAGATGTTCAGCATTCACTAATGGCAGCCCGCTAATTTCTGCTAACTGTATGACGACATCTTTAATATATTTCGGATCTGCATTTAAACCTGTTCCAACCGCTGTTGCCCCCATATTTACTTCATATAAATGGGACTTAGACTGTGAAATCCGTTTCATATCTCGTTCAAGTACTCTGGAGTAGGCTTCGAACTCTTGACCTAACCGGATTGGTACCGCATCTTGGAGATGGGTGCGCCCCATTTTGATAACGTTTTCAAACTGTTTCGCTTTGCCTTTGAAAACCTTATGCATATCCTCCATAGTCATTAGCAGCTTCTCAAGTAAGTTAAGTGTAGCGATGTGAATAGCTGTCGGAAATACATCATTTGTTGATTGTGACATATTTACATGACTATTTGGACTTAAATGGTTATAGGCTCCTTTTTCGTGTCCAAGTAACTCAAGGGCACGGTTCGCAATTACTTCATTTGCATTCATGTTCATCGACGTCCCTGCCCCGCCTTGAATCGGGTCAACAATGAATTGGTCATGCCACTTTCCTTCTATTATTTCATCAGTCGCCTGGCACATGACATTTCCCAGTCCGCTATACAAGCGAGTAGTATTCATATTGGCAATTGCCGCTGCTTTTTTTACCATTGCGAGCGCTTTAATTAACTCTTCATGAATTCGATAGCCAGTTATAGGGAAATTTTCAACCGCCCTTAATGTTTGAATTCCATAATATACATCTGACGGTATCTCTTTCTTCCCTAAAAAGTCTTGTTCGATTCTTATTGTGTCCATTAGCTTTCGTCTCCCACTCTTTTATTGAAAAACCATGATGCTCATACAAAATAATAGCAGTTATATCCCCTTCTGTCTTCCATTTCACTGCCGAAAAGCGAAATTACTCTGTTGAAATAATAATCCACCCTATTCATTTTACTCGAGTGATTGGAAATAACCTTTCAACATGTTTAATCATCATAACAAGGCAACAGTAGTTGTAACCGCTTTCGCGCGATTCCATGGTTTTAATCCTGTCTAATGTTGTCGAATATGAATAAATTGTTGAACTTTGTCTAATTTTTTAATTCTCCACTATCTTATATTAATACTATATCCGTGTTATAATCATTTACAAATATTATTTCAATATTGTAAATTTTAAAAACTTAAGGATTAGGTTACGAAAGGAAGGATTAATCATTACATGTTGACCACAGCCATTGATTCCATACCACAACCAAAAACATATGGCCCGCTTGGCAATCTTCCACAACTAGACCTAGAACAACCATCACAGTCGATCATGAAACTTGCCTATGAATATGGACCCATTTTTAAACTTAAATTCCCTACTGGTACTGGAATTTTTATTTCCTCAGCAGAATTAGTAGAAGATGCATCCGATGAATCCCGATTTGATAAACTTGTCAACGCCCCTTTACAGAAAGTTCGCTCTTTCTCCGGGGATGGTCTGTTTACAAGCTGGACGAAAGAAGAAAATTGGCAAAAAGCTCATAATATCCTTCTGCCCAGCTTTAGCCAAAGTGCCATGAAAGGGTATCATTCGATGATGGTTGACATCGCCCTTCAGCTCATCCAAAAATGGTCACGGTTAAACTCTGACGAAAGTATTGATGTCCCGGAGGATATGACAAGACTTACGTTAGATACAATAGGATTATGCGGCTTCAATTATCGCTTTAACAGTTTTTACCGGGAAAAACCCCATCGTTTTATTAAATCTATGGGGCGTGCTCTAGATGAGGCCATGAACCAAAGTAATCGCCTTGGGGTTCAAGATAAACTGATGGTGAAGAAAAAACGCCAGTTTAATCGGGATATTCAATACATGTTTTCCCTCGTCGACCGCATCATTGAAGAACGAAAATCAAGTGATGACCATGACGGCGATGATCTTCTTTCCCGGATGCTTGATTGTGCAGATCCAGTAACCGGGGAAAAGTTAAGTGATGAAAATATCCGCTATCAAATTATTACCTTTTTGATTGCCGGACATGAGACAACAAGTGGATTACTTTCATTCGCACTATATTTTCTTATGAAGCACCCTGAGAAATTAACAAAGGCTTACGAGGAAGTTGACCGTGTCCTCACAGGGCCGATTCCAACTTACCAGCAGGTGCGCCAATTAAAATACGTCCGGATGATCCTAAATGAATCTCTAAGACTTTGGCCAACTGCACCACTATTTTCCTTGTACGCCAAGGAGGACACCGTATTAGCGGGGAAATATCCACTTAAAAGGAGAGATGTTGTCAATATTCTGCTCCCCAAATTGCACCGTGATCCGAATGCATGGGGTGATGATGTAGAAGAATTTAAACCTGAAAGATTTGAGGATCCCAAAAAAGTACCACATCATGCCTACAAACCATTCGGCAATGGCCAGCGTGCCTGTATCGGGCAGCAATTCGCCATGCACGAGGCAACACTTTTACTCGGAATGATTTTAAAACACTTTGAATTGGTCGATCATACAAATTACCAACTTAAGATAAAAGAAACCCTGACATTAAAACCAGAAAAACTAACGATGCAAGTTCGTCCACGTGAATCCCATTCCTCTGTTCCATTAACACAGGATGAAAGTAACAATGCGAAAGATTTGCACGGAATACAATCAATAGAAATGAATCAAACAATCGTACAAGCCCATAACACACCACTTCTTGTGTTATATGGATCAAATATGGGAACTGCCGAGGGGATTGCCAGGGATATTGCCTTGATAGCTCGATTCAAGGGTTTCCAGTGTGAAGTGGCACCACTTGATGAATATGTGGGCAGGCTGCCAAAAGATGGAGCAGTTTTCATTATTACGGCATCCTATAATGGAAATGCGCCAAAAAATGCCCGTAAATTTGTAAAGTGGTTAAAAGAGGAAGATTCAGAAGTCCTTACTGGAGTAAAGTACGCTGTTTTTGGCTGCGGTGATACGAATTGGGCAAGTACCTACCAAAGCATTCCTAATTTCATTGATGAAAAACTGACTGAAAAAGGGGCTACCCGCTTGGTACAAAAAGGACAAGGTGATGCAAGCAGTGACTTTGAGAAGCAGTTTGAGAACTGGCATGACCTTTTATGGCCCAAGGTATTTCATGCTTTCGGTATAGAAGTCGATGATCTCGCTAATCATACTGGCAAATCCTTAACGGTTCAATTCGTAACAGGGGAGCAGGAGACAGCCTCAGTAGCCGTGGCTTCTTCTAAGGCTGTTATACCCGCAGTACTGGCGCAGAATTCATCAGAGTTAGTAGAACGTGTATTAAAACGCTTTGCATTAGAGCAAAATGAACATCTAATTATTAGCGGGGACCGTGAAGCAATCACCCATCTACCACTTAATTTTCCTGTCCGTACATGGGATTTACTAAAGTTTAGTGTAAACCTACAGGAAACTGTCACACAATCGCAGCTTCACGAACTTGTGGAATTTACTGTCTGTCCACCGCATAAACGAGAATTAGAAATGCTACTCAATGAACAGGAATATGAGTTAAATGTGGTCAAAAAAAATATTTCGATGCTTGATTTATTAGAAAAATACCCGGCTTGTGAGCTTTCATTTGAAAGATTTATCGAGCTTTTATCTCCATTAAAGGTACAATAATCAATAAATGTGGTGCCCAAAATTCGGTTCTTTACAAGCTTTGGGCATTTCTTTTTTAAACCGTGAAAAATGTTTACACCCGAAAAGCCAGATTAAATTTTTTTAAAAGTTGACCGAATATTTCCCTTTCTTCTTCTGGCCAATCACCTAATAGTTCCGCTATTCTCTCCAAACGAGCCTGTTTATGATCGTTTAATTCCTTCGTTCCTTGTTCCGTTATTTGAAAAGAATAAGCCCTTCCATCTAACGGATCCGGGATTCTGGTTAAAAAACCCTTATGCTCTAAAGCGGCTGTTTGTCTGCTAATGGTGGATATATCTAAACCGAACTCGCCAGCCAAAGTCTTTACGCCAACTGCCCCTTTTGTCACTATTCTGCGAAGCAGCAAATAAGCTGACCTGTCAAGATTCCAAAGCTTTTTATTAGTACTAACGGCCGTAGTTCGTCTTATTAAGATTGCAAGTTCCAGTTCAATCGTTTCCAAAGCTTCATCATTCATTTTTTTCACCTCATTGTTAAACGTTTTCTTTAAATTATCATACCATAATCATTCCACTTATAAAGGTGACCAAGAAGAAACCACTATTGACGTAGTGGAAAATAGTTGTATAATACAATTATATAGTTTCATTATACAACTATTTTTCAAAAAGTAAAAAAGGAGAAATGCTTATGTCGTCAAAACCAACAACAGCACCACCAAAGATCCATTCTACTCCAGAAATAAACGGTAGCTTATTTGCACAGCCAAAGGCAATTTGGGCTGTTTTTTTTGCCTCTATTATTGCCTTTATGGGGATTGGCCTTGTTGACCCTATTTTACCGGCAATAGCCGAACAATTGCATGCATCCCATAGTCAGGTTACATTACTTTTCACCAGTTATAATGCAGTAATGGCTGTTGCGATGCTTATTACAGGTACGATTTCATCAAGGATAGGGATTAAGTGGACACTCCTCGCCGGAATTGTGATTATTGCCGTATTTTCTGCACTTGGAGGATTATCAAACGGTATTTGGACACTTGTCAGTCTTCGTGGCGGTTGGGGATTAGGAAATGCTTTGTTTGTCGCAACAGCATTAGCTGCCATTGTCTCTCTTTCAACAAGCGGCACTGCGAAGGCGATTATTTTATATGAAGCGGCGATTGGTCTTGGCATTTCAGTCGGACCGTTACTCGGGGGCTGGTTAGGTGCGATGACATGGAGGGGCCCGTTCCTTGGCGTTGCCGCCCTGATGGTCGTAGCCTTCCTCGGGTTATTTTTATTAATGCCCAAGGCTGTCCAACAAAAAGGTAAACAATCAAAGACGTCTTTATTAGACCCGTTCCGTGCCCTTAAACACCGGTCATTGCTTATTTTCGGAATCACTGCAGCCCTATACAATATTGGCTTTTTCACTTTGCTTGCCTATGCACCATTTGTTATGGGATTAGATGAACATGGGCTCGGATTCGTATTCCTGGGATGGGGCATCTTGCTAGCCGTTACTTCTGTTTTCATGGCTCCGAAACTTCAGCAACGGTTTGGAACGATTAAATCGATGTGCGCAATGTTAATTTTGTTTGCCCTGCTTCTTTTCGCTATGGGAATTTGGACCTCAACCCAATGGGTAGTCATTGCGGCGGTTATTGCTGCAGGTGCATTACTGGGGAATAATAATACATTGATTACCACCGCAGTGATGAATGCAGCACCTGTTGAGCGTTCAACCGCATCAGCTGCCTATAGTTTTCTCCGCTTTATCGGGGGTGCTATTGCCCCATTCATGGCCGGAAAACTAGCGGAAATTTTTAACCCTTCTGTTCCATTCATTGTCGGAGGCAGTTTTGTCCTACTCTCCGTTCTCTTTATTTTCATTAACAATAAACACGTTAAGCATGTTGATGATGCCGAAATGGGTCATTAATTATTTAAAGGATCTGCCAGTGCAGATCCTTTTTTACTTTAAACCATAATTTTACAAATATCATTGGTAAACTCTACAGGATCCTCAATTGGCAAGCCTTCAATTAACAATGCTTGGCTGTATAACAGGTTTGTATATAGCGTTAATTTCTCGTTATCTTTTTCAAAAGCATTCTTTAAGGATTCAAAAACCTCGTGATGGACATTAATTTCTAACACCTTGTCCGCTTTCACATTTTGGTTGTTCGGCATTGCATTTAGAATCTTTTCCATTTCAATTGAAACAGCCCCATCGGTTGTTAAACACACAGGATGTGATTTCAAGCGTTTTGATACTCTGACATCCTTCACTTTTCCATTTAGGATATCTTTCATAAAATCAAAGAGCTCCTTGTTTTCCTTCTCTTCTGACTCAGTTTCCTTGTTTACATCAGCGTCAAATCCCAAATCACCGCTTGATACTGATTTGAATTCTTTTTCTTTGTAAGCCATGACCATTCGAATCGCAAACTCGTCAATTTCTTCAGTGAAATATAAAATTTCATAGCCTTTATCCATAACCATTTCAGTTTGTGGAAGCTTGTCGATTCTTTCGTTTGAATCACCTGTCGCATAATAAATATATTTTTGCTCTTCCGGCATCCTTGACACATATTCATCCAAAGTGACCATTTTCTTTTCTTTAGAAGAATAGAACATTAATAAATCCTGTAATTCTTCTTTATGCATGCCATAGTCGCTGTATACACCATATTTTAGCTGTCTGCCGAATGATTGATAAAACTCTTCATACTTTTCTCGTTCATTTTTCAAAATATTAATTAATTCACTTTTGATTTTTTTATTAATATTTTTTGCAATTAGCTTTAATTGGCGGTCATGTTGCAGCAACTCTCTTGAAATATTTAATGATAAATCCTCAGAATCCACCATACCCTTTACAAAACTGAAATAGTCGGGTAGTAGATCAGCGCATTTATTCATGATGAGAACACCATTAGAATAAAGCTCTAACCCCTTTTCAAATTCTTGAGAGTAATAGTCGAACGGTATTTTTTCAGGAATATATAAAATGGCATTATATCTTACAGCACCATCCACGCTGATATGGATATGTTTAATAGGCTTATCAAACCCGTAATGCTTTTCCGCGTAAAATTGTTCGTAATCCTCTGTTGTCAAATCCTTCTTGTTTTTCCGCCAGATTGGCACCATGCTATTAATCGTTTGTTCCTCTTGAACATCCTCGTATTCATCCTCGCTGCCTTCTTTAAGCCTGCTCTCGGTGACATCCATCTTAATTGGGTAGCGAATAAAGTCAGAGTACTTTTTGACAATACCCTTTAAGCGGTATTCTTCCAAATACTCATCGTAGCTTTCATCTTCGGTATTCTCTTTGATTTTCAAAATGATCTCAGTTCCGATTGCATCTTTTACGCACGGGACAAGCGTATACCCATCGGCCCCTTTAGACTCCCATTTAAATGCTTCATCACTGCCTAATGCTTTACTAATGACTGTGACTTCATCCGCAACCATAAAGGCTGAATAAAAACCGACTCCAAATTGACCGATAATATCATGGCCGTCTTTTACCTCATTCTCACTTTTAAATGCTAAAGAGCCGCTCTTGGCAATGGTCCCCAGGTTATTTTCTAGATCTTCCTGGGTCATTCCAATCCCGGTATCGATAATTTTCAAGATTCTATTTTCTTTATCGGCTGACACCTTTATAAAATAACTATCTTTGTCAAAAGTTAATGAATCATCTGTTAATGCTTTGTAGTAAATCTTGTCAATCGCATCACTCGCATTTGATAACAACTCTCTTAAAAAAATCTCCCGATGGGTATAGATGGAGTTGATCATCATGTCTAATAATCGTTTCGATTCTGCTTTAAATTGTTTTGTTTCCATTAAGACCTCTCCTTCAGCGTATCATTTACTTTTTCATTTTAGCACTCTATATACGTGAGTGCTAACCATTAATTTAATACCATATAATTTTTCCCTAGTCAAGAAAATAGAATAGGCACCCGTTGGATGCCCTTTTTATTTATGGAATGATTTTCGTCGACCTTGCCCTTTCCGCCGTATGTTGTATCCGTTTGCTTAACGGTTTTTTCAAGAGCAGTGCTAAGACAAAGCTGGCGGAAGCAAAGACTAGTAATGATAACACATCCTTTACGACAACATCCGTCACCATCCCTCCAACTGTTTCCCGAAGCATGCTCACTGCATAAGTAAATGGCATAAACGGATAGATCATTTGAAAAAAGGAGGAAGTGGTACTGACCGGAAATGTTGCCCCGGAACTAGAGATTTGCAGCACCAAAAAGATAATCGCTAATCCTTTTCCAATATTGCCAAACACCGAACATAGGGTAAACGTGATAATAACAAACACCATACTTATGAAAATACACAATAATACAAACCAAAGTTTGTCGACAACGTAAGTATGGATTAAATACAAATCTCCTAGCGACGCTATCGCTCCTTGAAAGATCCCAATCGTTAGAAATGTTAATAGTCTTCCTAAATATAGATGATAGCCCTTGTATACATTGTCTGGATTTTCAACATCCACCCTAAGGGAAGCAATCAAGAAGGTTGCTCCCACCCAAAGCGCCAGCATTGTATAAAACGGTGACATCGCTAAGCCATAGTTTGGAATCGGAAAGATCCTCTTCGTTTCCAAAAGAACAGGACTCGATAAAAAATCGCCCTCTTTTTGCGGATCATGCTTCAAAAACTGGATTAATTCGTTTACATTCACACTACCTTCGAACTTCCTTATCTTATCCGCAGCATTTCTTATCTGCGTTTCAAAACCCGGCAAATCATTGCGGGCTAAATCTGCCGCTTTATGAACTGCCTTCTCAAGTTCCGGCAGCTTTGTTTGAATAAGAGTAGACGCTTTCCGAATGTCCCCCTCAAGGGCAGGCAAATCATTGCGAACAAAATCAGCTGCCATATGTATTTTTCGTTCAACAACAGGCATTTCATTTTGGAAGAAGTCCCCTGCTTTATGAATAATTTCTTCTCCTTCAGCAACTTTTTGTTGTAGTGATAGTAGTGTTTGATTTACTTGGTTATGAATATTCACTAGTTCCTCGTTAAGCCGTGTTAATTCTTCTTGATTTTTAGATGTATTTGCCTGATCTGTATCCCCTTCTTTGGCTATAACAATCCCTTGCTGAATATTCGTTTCAATATCCTTCATATTTGCGATAACATCAGAGATGATTTCATTGATGCGGTTCAACTCTGCCAGCTTCCCTTGCACCGTCAACACCTTATCTCCCGCTTCCTTTATCCGCGGTAAATTTGCTTCCACTTTTAGGATACTGCTTCCTGCCTGCTGAATTTCAGGAATTCTTTGCTCAAGCTCAATCACTTTTTGTCCCTTTTCGCGTATTTCCAGTAGTTTTCCCTCTAGTTCAATTGCTTTTTTCCCCATTTCTTCAATTTCTGGCAGGGCCTTTTCAAGCTCAAAGATTTGCTTTTCAACATTTTGGATCGAAGGCAGTTCTTTCTCTAATTCAACCCCTGCCTGAAAAAAGCCTGAGAATAGGGCATCTCCCACTGTTTTAACAAAAGCTTGGCTTATTTGAGTAGTTAAGCTAGATGCACCTGAACTGGTAATTTTCGGAGCAACAGCGTTAATTTTTTCATTGACTCCAAATACTATTTTCGGTTTTTTCGGGTTTATTTCCAAAATACTCGTTAATTTCTTGGAAAAATCCTCAGGGATTATGAGATAGGCATAGTACGTACCTTTCTCTACCCCTTTTACAGCTTCCTTTTTGGTTACAAACACCCAGCCAAGTTTATGGTTCCTTTTTAGATTTTTTACGGTATCATATCCGACATTGATTTTTTTCCCTTGAATTTCTGCGCCAGTATCTTCGTTGACGACAGCTACTTTTATCCCTGATGTATTGCTATAGGGATCCCACATCGACTTAATATTTACCCATGCATAGGCGGATGGAAGTAACATAAGAGCACCAATTAGCAATGCAACAGCAGGAACACTGAATATATTTTTCCAATCCGTTTTGTATATAAGCCAAATTTTACCCACTTTTTCCCCATCCTTACTTTTGCATCCATTTCCTTTATCTTTTCACTAGTCGTATGGAACGATTCCTTGAAATAAGAAAATACCCTGAATCAAAATGAGTCAGGGTAAGATAGTTGTTATTCAATTTTATTATCAACCATATTTAGAGTCTTGCTCTTTACTTCTTTGGATGAAAAGCGGGGAAACCCTGTCAAGATTGCGATGATCCCACATAGCCCTATTAAGATTGGGTAGTAGGAATAGTGTAAAATACTAATCGGCGAAATACTGGCGACACCAGCAGCAACAAGGAGTTGCGCACCATATGGAATTATGCCTTGAATACAGCAAGAGAAAAGATCAAGCAAACTTGCTGATTTACGCGGATCAATTTCATATTGGTCGGAAATATCTTTAGCAAGCGGGCCAGTAATGATTATAGAAATAGTGTTATTGGCGGTTGAAAGGTCGGTTAAACAAATAAGACCGGCAATACTGAATTCAGCGCCCCTTTTTGATTTAATATTTCGTGTAACTTTGTACAGAAGGAAATCAATACCGCCGTTATGTTTAATGATTTCTACCATTCCGGCAATTAAAATGGCAAGAAACGAGATTTCATACATTCCAGCCATGCCATCGCCGATTTTCTGAATGACATTCATTAACTGATAGCTGCCATCCACTACCCCAATTGCGCCGGAAAAAACGATCCCAAGTGATAAAACAATAAACACATTAATTCCCGCCAATGCAGTAATTAGCACAGATAGATACGGCAAGATCTTGATCCAATGAAAAGACTGTTGGGTAATATTTGCTTGTTCCCCAATGGTTAAAACACCTAGAATCACACACGTTATGATGGCAGCGGGCAGGACAATGAGGAAATTCACCTTAAACTTATCCTTCATTTTCGTTCCTTGCGTCCGAACTGCAGCAATCGTGGTATCCGAAATAAATGATAGATTGTCTCCGAACATCGCACCACCAATAACCGCCGCCATCGAAAGGGCCAGCGAAATATCTGTTTGATCACTAATTCCAACTCCAATTGGAGCGAGTGCAACAATGGTTCCCATGCTTGTCCCCATTGCAAGCGAAATAAAGCAAGCAATGATAAATATACCGACCATTAATAAGTTTTGTGGTACAACAGATAACGCAAGATTAACTGTTGAATCGACGGCACCCATACCCTTGGCCACTTCAGAAAAGGCACCCGCTAATAGAAAAATTACGACCATCAGCATGATGTTTGCGTCACCGGCACCTTTCGTGAAGATTTCAACCTTACTATTAAATGAAACTTTTCGGTTCATGGCTAAAGCCACGGCAGCTGCCATTGTAATCGCCACAATAACCGGAAATTTATAAAAATCTCCTGTCACAATTCCTGCACCAAGAAAAAGAATCAAAAACACGGCAAATGGCAGTAATGCCCACAAATGCCCTTTGTTGTTAGTATCCATGATGTACCTCTCTTTACCCTTCATAAAAAACAAGTTTAAGAGTACAATAATTTATTATCTTTCGCAAGGTGTTTAGGAATATCAGAAACAATTTCCATTCCTACAATAAGTAAAAAATATTTCAGAAAATAAATAGGGATTGCCCGCTGCAATCCCAATCTATTATCATTTGAAAAATAACTAATTAGTTACCTAATAAAACCCGCCGCCACCAACAAAGCTTGCACCGATGATAATAAGCAGGATAAATAAAACCACAATCAACGCAAACCCATTTCCAAAACCGCCTACTGCACCACTCATTAAATCCACCTCCCAGCTATTACTGAATTATCTTATGTAAGGGGTGTAATTTTGTGTATAAAAAAATGGGCAGGATCTAAATCTGCCCACTAAAATAGCACTTCTTTAAAACCATTGATTTTGACATGATGGTACCGTTATTTATTTAATAAAACACTTTCAGAATCCTTTTTATAGTCATATGTGGACCTATCGACAGGAATAAAGTTTTCAGGAGTGTAGAAACGTAATAAATCTCCATTCACAACTTTATCAGAGAATGATAATTTTTGTTGAACCATTTCTTTAAATTTCTTTGCTTCTTCCAGCTTATCATCTTCTAGTTTCATCCCTGTAGTGGAATTATAGAACTTACCGTCAACAGCTGTAATCGTCGGACTCACATAATCGCCATTTCGGAAGGCGACCAGATCATCATGTTGTTCAGATAGTAGGTCTGTCCCAAATTGAACATAGTCTTTTGTTTCCGTCCCAAGCAAATGAAGGAGTGTTGGAAGTAGATCGACTTGCCCACCGTATTCATGATTTACTCCGCCTTGCATACCTGGCACTCGAATGAATAATGGTACACGTTGTAACCCTGCACTTTCAAAAGGAGTAATTTCCTTTCCAAGCACTTTTGCCATCGCTTTATTATGGTTTTCTGAAATACCATAATGGTCACCGTACATCACAATGATGGAATGGTCATATAAACCAGATTCTTTCAAGTAATCAAAGAATTGCTTCAATGCCTCGTCAGCATAACGTGCTGTCTGGAAGTATCCATCAACAGATTTATCACCCGTCGCAGCTGGTGCAATCGTCGCATCTTCTTCATTAATTGGATATGGATAATGATTGGATACCGTAATAAATTTTGTATAAAATGGCTGCGGTAAAGATTCAAGAAGCGGAATGGACTGCTCAAAGAACGGCTTATCCACTAGCCCATATTCTGCTTCATCTTCAGCATTTATTTGATAATAGTTTGAATCAAAAAACTTATTAAATCCAAATGATTTATAGATTTCATTACGATTCCAGAAGCTTCCGGAATTCCCGTGGAATACCGCAGAAGTATAGCCCTGCTGACCCAAAATTGCAGGAGCCGCTTGGAATGTGTTTAAACCTTTCGTTGTAAAAGCTGATCCTTGAGGTAAGCCAAATAATGAATTCTCAAGCATAAATTCGGCATCTGACGTTTTTCCTTGTCCTGTTTGGTGGAAAAAGTTATCAAAATACATTGTATTTTGATCCTTTATCAATGAATTTAAAAATGGTGTTACTTCTTCCCCATTTAACTTGTAATTAATAAGGAAGTTTTGCATTGACTCAAGATGTAAATAAATCACATTCATACCCTTACCAACACCGAAATAAGCTGAATTTGGCTCAGCATCATTTGATTTTGTATAGTTTATGACTTCTGTGATATCGTCACTATCAGCTAATACTCTTTGTGCAGAGGCCTGTGTACTTTTAACCGCATCATAAATCGTATAATTGTACATGCCTAAATATTTAACAATATAATTTCGATCAAAACCCCTAGTCAATAATTGAGGACGATCCATTTCTGCTAAAGAGAGATTTGCGCAAGAAATAGCCAGTGATAAGGTAAACAATACAGTCATTTTCCCACGGTGCATATCCTTGACCTCTATCTGTACAAAACGAAAAACAAGTAAGCAAATCAAAAGAATGATATCAATGAAAAATAAGAAATCATAGGGTTTTATAAGCGAACCCACACTGCCGCTTACATCACCAAAATTTTGTGTCTGCGTTAATGTCGGTAACGTAATAAAATCATTAAAAAAGCGGTAAAATAAACTATTCGCATATAATAGAAAGGATAAAAGAAAATCAATCACAATAAGTGATATATACTTTTTCCGTCCCTTAAAAAAGAAAGAGAGGCCAAGAAAAAGTAAGGCTGAACCTAACGGATTGATAAATAAAAGAATCTTTTGTAAGGAATTCTCAATGCCTAAATCAAATTGTGTTAGTTGAACGATATATGTTTTGATCCATAAGAATATTACTGTCAAAAAGAAAAAGCCAATATATTTATTAAAAATACCTTGACCCCTTTGAAGTATATTATTCATTTTCCGCACCACCTTCTAGCACACTATTATGGACTAATAATAGCCGCAATTAAATATGAGATTGAAACCAAATACTCTAACATCTATCATAACTGTTAAATATGAACAATCAATGAACAATTTGTGAACTATGAGAATAAAAAAAGATGAAGCCCTGATGTAACCGGATTCATCTACTATATCCACTGTAATTTAATGGTTACGGTTCACAAAATAATTCAATAAATGTTTCAGAAAAGTAGTATTCCGTGACACATCTTGCAATGATTCCATTGCCATGCAGTAATGCTCCCACATCTCTTTTCGAGCACCCGCAACTCCCAGGACTGACACAAAAGTTGAATGGTTGTTTACAGCGTCTAGTCCAATGGGTTTCCCTAGTAAGGTCTGATCTCCTTCGACGTCAAGTAAGTCATCCCTAATCTGAAAAGCTATGCCGGCATGGTGGGCGTATTTCTTCAATGCTTCCATCTCGAACCCACTTGCATTGGCAAGAATGGCTGGCATGATAAGGGAAGCTTCAAATGCAATTCCCGTTTTGTAAAAGCATATCCTATTCAATTGTTCGATTGACAATTGTTTACCTTTAGAATCTAAGTCCATTGCCTGTCCCTTACACATATCCGCTGTCATTTGTGCTGAATAGTGAATCAACCGAAGTACTGTATTGGAATCGAACTGTTCTAGTGATGCTTGTTCCTCTATCGCCTTTTGTGTTAGGAAAAGACCTGTTAATTCCGCTATAGCCGTGTTATATACCATGTGTAGGGTATGACGGCCTCTGCGGGTGGACGCATTATCCTGGGACGGGAGATCATCGAAAATTAAGGAGGCGGTATGCATGTATTCTAATGATCTCAGTAGTGGTACGATTGCTGTCTGATTTAAACCATATTCGTTAACTCCCATGACCCATGTCACGATAGGGCGCAATCGCTTTCCATCACCTTCCAAACTATAATTGGCCGCATCAATTATCGGGTCATTCATGAACCTATCATTTTGGGTTTTGGGAATTTTCAAGATGTTGTTAATCTGAATCCGTACGGATTCAATCAACGTTTGAAAGTCTTCCTGCTCTCTCCGTTCATTTTTCAGTGTGGTAATGATATGATCTCGAAGCAGCTTATCAAAAAAATCAACATCATCTGCTTTTCGAACCATATCTTGGATCATTCGGTTGAATTTCGAATTTCCAGTGGTAAATAGCGTCATCACTTCATTGTATTTTTCCATTCCCACGCGTTCTTTAAATCGTTTAAGGCCATTGATGGCACGATCTAAAATGACCTCACATGCCTTTGTATCTGAATGATAGACGGAATGTAACAAATGGGAGATGACCGTCCAATATAATTCAAAGGGATTGATCAGATCTGGTCGCTTATCATGATATTTCATATAGTACGTATAGGGGGTCACTGCACCGGCCTTCATGTCATCAAACATATCAGCAAAATCATCCGCCAACTGGTTGTAAATGCCATAAAAGAAGGTTCGGCTGCTAAATCCCTTATCCTCGGGAGCGCTGATGACAGAACGGACAATTAAGCGGGAGGAAGATGATTTTAAAATGATTGGTATGTAAACATCCTCATTGGTGTAATTTGCATTGGATAAATCCTTTACCCGATCAACTTCCTGCGACTGGAAAAAAACATAGGCTTCTTCGAAAAAGGTTTTTCTTGTTTCCGGTCGTTGCTGGGCCTCGATATACTCAAATGCCTCTTTGAGTTCTAAGTGAATATACTTGATCAAATTGGCATTACTTCCGGTCCACTCGCCCAATTCCGGTACAGCCCCGGTAATTAGTGTGGTACGGATCATTTGAGAATATTGTTTTTTCTCTTTATCGGATAAAACTTCTGAATCCAGTAGGTCATCAATGAAGGGATATGTCAGGCCATAAGAATAGCCCAACCTAATGGCCTCATCTAGTTTCTGTGCACGTTCAGTAGAGGATAACTCGTCGTTTAGCTCTTCCATTACGTGCAACAAAACACCCGCAATGATTTTGATCAATTTTCGCTGGGCCTGTTCAGCATCCATCCCTATTGGAATATGGGAAGATACCGTTTTTAATTTGTCCATCATCCAAATAATAGTGGATTCAATCCCTTCCTTTTGCGCCCACCTGTATAACCAAGCCATGCTAAATGCTTCCCTTTTCTCTGCACGATTAGTAGTCAGAGCATTTTTCAAACTGTCCACAACACGCCTAATCCTTGACTGTGTTTCAGTTGTGTCAAGAGCTTTGCCTAGATCCCTCATAAAAATATATGAAATACTCCGATCAAGATAATTATCCAGTTTTCCGGCGTAATCCAACCATTGGATATACGTGTGATACCCCTCAGAATCAGGTTTTCTCCTTCTGCGCAAAAATAAGGATAGTACTGGATGGTGATGAATATGGTTGTGTTTCCATGATTGGAAATCTTCTGCTAGGGTAGCAACATATGACCTTTTTGAGACTTGAACATATAGTGATTTAAAATAATGAGCAGCCCTCTTCTCAGCTACCCGATAGCATTCATCGGTATTTATTCGTAACTCCGTATTCATACAATCCATTACCCCTACTTCTTTATGTTCTCTTAAACATGTTTTGTAAAATATACCTGTCATGATTAATTATACAAGCATTTTTCTATATAACTATCAGAATATATTTATATTTACGACATAATGATTTTATAACTCGTTTACGAAGCGAAAGAGTGAGAAATATCATTTTGTCGAATATTCATGAACATTTTAAAAAATTATTCCCTACCGATTGGGTACACCTTTTTACCGAAAAAATATTTTAAACACCTTTTTACTCAATCCCGTCCAAATTGAACTGTAAAATAATGAAAATACAAGAATGAGAGCTGCCATTTTGAAATCAAATGTACGGGATACAGAAGGCCCTAAAATAGGAAATTGAAGGACGTATAATAAAGTCAGAATCCCCAGCGTTAATCCAATCCCTCCAACAAGTGAAACCATTATCCAATGGTTCCACCATTTAAAAGCTGCTCCAAGTGAAATTCCCAATAATCCGGTGGTGAATGAAAAAACCAATAACTCACTAGGCTGCAAAATGGTCAATAATAAAATCGTTATCATGTAGGACATAATGCCAATTCTTAACGAAATCATCGCTGAAAGAACAATCGGAAGTGTAGCCAAGATACTACATGCATAACCAATTCCAACAACTACTCCGCCTGACTGAAAAAGGGCTGCAATGGCAGCTAAAACTGACCCTAATACTAATTTCTTAGTATTTGTATATTGATTAGCCTCTACCTCTTGGCAGTTAATGTACGATTGATTGCGTTCTAAACGATTCTTCAACACATCCACCCCCTATAATAGGAAATGCCGAGGTCAACCCGCATATGATGATTTTTTCTAGATCTTACATCCATTACATTTTTCGCTAGTAGAATTCCTCGTAATTAGGCTACAAATGATAGGAACTATCACAATTCATAAGAAAGTGACGATGGAAACTCCACATACATAAACAGGAATGTGAGAAAGAATATTGAATTATACTCTTACAAGGAAGTTAACCTTGTACCAAAATGGAAAGGTTGTGAGTTTATGAGAATTTCGGATCTACAACCTAAGAAAAACCTCAGTTACATCTTCGTTCAATTTCCAGGAATGAAAATGAATCTCCCTATGCTCTCAAGCGATAAGGAAAAGGTGGTGAAGGAAGAAGTTGCCTTATGTGTCCAAGTAAACAGGAATAAAAAGGTTGATCAATTATACTTTGTCAGGACACAGAGTATAAAACCTTTTGATTTTACAGATGGAGGAAGTGGAGCTAAGGCATCTTATCGGGTTATCAAGCCAAAGGAAGACTCCCAAGTAAAAGCCCCTCTGGATTTCGTCACAGTTATTACAGATGAAGTAGAAATTGTTCAAAAGATAACGAAAACGGGATATCACTTTATTTTGATGGTAAATAATCGTGAAATTGGAATAGTTGCGTCAATCGAATTAGAAGTTTTACAAACAGAGAAAGAAGCCGTACAACAGAAAGAGAAAATGACAGATAATGTTACGGTTACCTCCATAAATAAGAAAAATAGGACTGTCTTTGGAAGGAATGCCAAAAAGAAGATATTCTGGGGAGGCAAAATCTTTGAGGATATTGTTGCGAATAAGCCAATCCGAATTCTATTGGAGGGCGGTAAAAGAACAGTTACAGTCTTTTCTCCTGCCGCGTTAGACTTTCTCGGTCCAGGTGATAGGAACCATTCTATTTTTAACATGGGGGGTGTTAGTGAGATTTGTCCTTATTGGACTATACAATTTCATACTGAATAATCGAAATTTGGAGGATGAAATGGCTCATCCTATTCGATTGAATACATTAAAATGATAAGGAAAGGAATTTAGCTAAAAGAATCATTCTCTGAATGGAGTATTAACCTATTGGGACTTAACTCACATGTTAAGTCCTTTTTACTGTAACCATTTCTTTTTCACCATACACGTCCTCTTTTTAGAGCGTTTTTATTAACTTAATTTCGCCATTCTTGGGAATTAATTCAGTAATATTTTCAACTTTATTGTCTATTTTTTGATGTTCGCGCATACCTTTTTCATATTTCATAAAGGAACAGCAAAATAGCTTTCGTTCAACTCTTCCCTTTTCCCCAATTAAATTAAACCATCTTTGTCCAACATAAAAAGGATTCGTTAGGATTCGATCAACAACAAAATATATACGGTCATTTTCTTCGTTGGTTTCTATTTTTGTCTTTGACGAAAGAGCCAATACAAAATAATTTTTAAACCTATCCAATTCTAGTAATTCAAGGTGGTACTTTCCAGTCTGTCTTTGATTGAATTCCTTTAGAACCGTTTTGATACTTTTTTCAACATCTATTTCATATTTACTGGCGTCCCTCCAGCTCGACAATCGAGAATTATAAATAGTCAGCGTTAGGATATAATGCGAGGCATAATTTTTCGGATCAAATACTTCGTTCCCATTCGTTTTTTCATTGACCGGTGTAACTATAAACTTTTTATAATCCGCAAAAAAATTTTCGTTCATACCGCATACCTTCTTTCTTACATAGATTGGGATGGAAGGATGAATAAAATGGTTCTTTACCGTTGCATTCTGATTCTTTAATTGTTTTGTATTATATATTCATTATTAAGATTTAAAATCCTGCCTTTTCATCCAAAAACCAACATTTTCCTAGCATTTTAATCAAAAAGTCCTATTATTAAAATCAAAAATTGTCGGGGTTTTGCGACAATCGAGAGGTTAGATCGCAAAAAAGACACAACTAGCAAAAAAGCTAGTTGTGCCTTTTATTTACATATTGTGACCCATCGTTGGCATGTCAGAAACAACCGTTGGATCAACCATTCCGGCAATCATAGCAATATGTGCAAAGATTAGAAACATACCAACAAAGACCACGTGAACTTTTAATTTTTCTTCTTGAGATTTGTTTTTAGAAATAATATTTACATCCAAAAGTGCCATTCCCAGCAATGGAATTATTCCAAGTAAGTAAAACCCAACTGCAACTACATCAATCCATCCATGCCATTCTCCTTTTGATGTAATCGGAATAACAGCATTAATTAGTAAGTAAATAAAAATACCAGTAAAATAAAACCCAACAAAAATAGAAGTTATTTTGTTAACTAATCTTAATTTACCAGAGAGATTTCTAGTAAACAAAATGGCTAATTCTGTTACAGCAATTGTTTCAGCACAGATAACTGGTATTGCCATAAAAATAATCAGATTCCATGGTTGATTATCTGCTAGTAAGCCCATATAATGTGTCATGTTCATTCACTTATATCCTCCTAAAACATCCTGTTTTGTTTGCAGATTGATTATAGGTTTAGGATATAAAGATACGATGAAGAATCTGTGACAAAAACATGACTTATACTCTACTTGAATATAAATATTGAAAGTGAGATTTTTCGGTCATCCACGACTTTTCCTATCAATTATCTTTCCTGAATAACTTCCTCACCTTGGTAAATCCGAAAAGCTGGAACAATCGTATCTGTAACGATTTCTTTACCTTTTTCACGTATGAAGTCCAATTTATAATAGGCAGCAAATCTTTGGCTTATTTCAGTTTTCACCAGTTCGGGCGGGGTCACCACGATGAATTGGAATTTCAGTTTTTCAGCAACTGCAAAAATAGGGTCAAGCACATGTGCTGAAGCAGCTTGTCCAAATGGATTATCACAAACTAAAGGAACCCAGCTATGGTCTGTTTCACTCTTTACGGATAATAACATCATCATCATAACCATACGTGCTGATAGCTTTTGCCCCCCACTTCCATCCAACTTCGTCTTTGAACCTTGATTAATAGTCTGCCATGTTGAATAATGCTCTCTTTGCGGTTTTCCGTACATAAAGGCATTATCGGTTCGCATATTATAGACTAGCAATTCAGGATATCGATTTCTTAATGATACAAACAAAATTTGTTCATCACTAATATGCTGTTTTATTTCTAAGTCTAATGCTTGATTATTATTATCAATCATATCAAATTGTTTCGTAATTTTGTTAATGGCAGTTACAAAATGCTGCCTCAGCAGTGGTTCAATATCTTCAGCCTTTTTTGGCAAGATATCTTCTTTTAGCTGGACTAGCGGAAAAGAGCCTCGTTCATTTTTCAGCTTCATTTTCGCAACCATGGAACGAATCGCCTCTGAAATGCCCATCACTTTCATGCTGGCACGGCTTGCCCAAAAGTTTTGTGCCTTTTCTGCCCTTTCTTTGTCACGTTCTAGTTGTTCCAATCCGCTTTGCGAAAAACGTTTCATATTTTTAACAATGGTTTGAATATGCGAATAATGCCTTGTATCCATATGGTCCAGCGTTGTTACTACTTCATTTTTAAAACGAATCTCCCAGTCTTTGCCTTCAATCGTAAGCTTTAAATTGCGCAATGATTGTTCGATTTTCGCATGCTTTTCTTGGCCTTCTTCTAGAATAGCTTGATGTTCTTCACACCAGAATAAGATACATGATTTTCCCTGATTCTTAATTTTTTCTACATCCTCATTCGTGAATACTGCAGCTTCCTCCTTTAGGATTACCGATAAGGTTAATAAATCCCCTTCGAAACCTGCAATATTCGTTTCTGTTTCTTTTTGGCGTTTCTCCGCCCGCTTTACCTCCTCATTCGCTATTTTCATTTGATCCTTAATTTCTACAGCCTTCACTTCTAAGTCAAGGTCCTCCCATTCTTCAGGACGCTTTTCATGCTTTGCCATCTTTTTTCCTGACTTTTCACGCTGTTCGGCCGCATGCTTTAGGGACGTTTCTGCTACTGTTACAGCAGTTCCTTGTTCCCGTTCATCTTTTTCTGCTGTCTTTACTTCCTTCTGTGCAGCTTGCAGCATATTTTCTAAGATACTGATTGGTTCAGATGGTTCCGGAGTATCTTTCCAATCCACGTTAAGAGCAGAGAGTTTTTTCTCTAATTTCTTCTGCTGCTTTTGTTCGGTTTCTTTTTTCACTTGAATAACCAGTAGTTCTCTCGCCTGTTCTTCTTTTGATTTTTGAAGCTGTTTAAGCTCTTCAATACTTCCGTTAATCTCTTGTACCATATGTAGTGAAAGATGCGGGAACTCTTCACATTGATCTGCTTTATTATCGGTAGGAAAAACTGCCTCTTCAATAAAGAAGGCGATTTCCTTGATATTTTGTTCAGTAGTAAGCTTCCATTCTACATATGTTTGATTCCACTGGTTTTGCAGTTCAACAGTATTTTGGTGCACGATTCCTATTTCTTGTTGCTGAGAATCCAAAGCTTCCCTAAGATTCTCCTTCTCTCGTTTCACTCGTTTATTTTCTTGATGAACCGTTTTTTCTTCTTCAAAATTCTCTAATATTTCCACATCTCTTGTAATCTTTTCAATCTTTCGATGTGTCTTTTCCAAAT